>JAWOJI010000062.1:0-5746 GCA_046481735.1 Desulfatiglandales bacterium
ATAGGGAAAAACCCTTGCCCGAAAAGAGGCTGAACCGTTTACTCGGGGGATTTGATGGGATATGATAAGAGCTAGGAAGAGATAGCCGTCCCGGCCTTTGGTCCGGAAAAGCCTATCTGAAAGAAGGAGCTTCTTGTCATCTCTTGAATCAAATTCCGGCAAAGGATCAGGTGCTGAAAGGGACCCGGCGTCACTGGAGGATGATCGTTTGGTCGCTTTTGCGCAGGGTGGCTCTCGGTGGGCCATGGAAGAACTGGTCCGCCGGTACCGGAACAAGGCGTTTGCCGTTGCCTACAATTTTTGTTCCGGGCAGAAACAGGATGCGGAAGACTTCACTCAGGAAGCGTTCCTGCGGGCATTTCGGAACTTGAAGAAGTTCCGCGGCAATTCAACCTTTTACACCTGGTTTTACCGCATCCTGGTGAATGTTTGCCTGGACGGCAAAAGACGGGAGAGCCGCTGGAGGAAGCTGGTGACTCCCTGGCTGCCGTGGAAAAGAGCGGACCGCGGCGAGGCGGAAAACGTGGAAGAGCCCAGTGAAACCACCAAGGAGATGAGCGACAAGCAGCTCTCCCGGGATATCCGTAAAGCGATGGAGGGGCTCCCGGAAAAGCAGCGGGTCGCCTTTCAACTGAAAGTGATCGAGGGGATGCGCATTGGAGAAATCTCTCAGGTCATGGGTACGGCGGAAGGCACGGTGAAAAGCCATCTTTTCAGGGCCACCCATTCCCTGAGGCAGGCATTGAAAGAATGGGAGGAGTGACAGGTCATGGAAGCATGCCAGGCATACAAGGAGAGCCTTCTTCTCGACGTTTACGGGGAATTGGGATTCAAGGAAAGAGCGGAGTGGGAACGGCATCTGGAGGACTGCCCCGCCTGCCGCGAGGAGCGGCGGAAGACGCTCCGTTTCCTGGACCGCATTCAGCAAAGCACCCAGGCGCCCGAACTTTCTCCGGAAAGGGCCGAAGCGCTATCGCAGGCCCTTCAGGCTCGGGCGCCCGGCCGCGAGGCGAATTCGCGCTGGTGGGAGCGAATGGTTCCTTTTCCCCCGGCTCGCGCCTTGGGAGCCGTAGCTGCGGCGTGTTTCCTCGTGGTCCTCTCCGGATGGCTGGCTCTCACCTGGTTTGAAAGGCCCGCTTCGGGGCCGGACATTTCCGGGGAAATCCAACTTACCCAAAGAGAACTCGAAGTCATCAGGAACCTGGAACTTCTTGAAGAACTGGAAACGCTTCGAAAGCTGGTTCATGTCATTGATCACAACGAGGCCATGTCGGGGAGTCCGCATATATGAAAAGGCCCATGCTCTACGGAAGCGGGAGGAAAGCTTTTCAGCTCCTTGCGGCAGCCGCCTGGGTTTTCCTCGTCACCCCTTTGTCGGTCGAGGCTCACAAAAGGGGGGAGTCCGAACGCCCGCCGGTCGTTTTGCTCGGGCCCCAATTCCGGAGCATGGAATATGAAACAAGGACAGCCCAAAAAAGACGGTCCGGATCTGAACGGGACGAGAAGCCCTATGAGAGGCTCGCTCCTGAGGAAAAAGATCGCTTGAAGGGGAGATCCAGAACGTGGGAAGGTCTTCCCCGGGAAAAACGGCAGGAGCTCGAGCGAAGGATGGACCGGTGGCGGCAGCTTCCCCCCGAGGAGCAGGATCTCATCCGGAAGCGACATCAGCAGTGGCAGGAACTCCCGCGGGAAGAACAAGAAAGCATTCGGGAAAAGCTCAACCGCTGGGACAAACTCTCCCCTCAGGAGCAGGAGCAAATCCGCCGAAAGTTCAGGCGCCCCTAAGAAAAAGACAGGGGGTTGAACCGGGTGTCGCGATCATACACATCCACCCCTTCCTTTTTCTTGAGGAAGCCGACGGCCACATAAGTTGCCGGGGTCAGGACGGCTTCGTAGGCGGTCTTTGTCAACCATTGAGTGACTGCGACGACTGCGAGCCCCTGAAGGGGAATGGTTCCTGCAAAGGCCAGGGTTATAAAAATTGCCGAGTCCAGGCCCTGCCCCACCAAGGTCGATCCGATGGTGCGAACCCACAGCCATCGCCCCCGGGTTGCTATCTTCATCTTGGCCAGCACAAAGGCATTGGCGAACTCACCGACAAGATAGGCCGCGAAGGATGCGCCGAGAAGGCGAGGGGTGTATCCCAAAATGCGTTCGTAGGCTTCCTGCCCGTCCCAGAAAACCGCAGGCGGTAGGACCTGTCCGATCCACACAAAGAGGACGACGATGAAATTGCAGAAGAAGCCCAGCCAGATCACCTTTCGCGCCCGGCTGTAGCCGTACACTTCGGTGAGCACATCGCCTACAATGTAACTGAGGGGGAAAACGAATACGGCTGCAGGAAGAATCAGCCCGAAAACTTCGATAAGCTTGACGGCCGTGATATTGGCGGTGATCAGGCAGGTGACGAAGACTGCGACGACCACGACAAACCAGCCTGAGTATTTCTCCTTTCCCATGCTTCCTCGAAACGGTTCAAAGCTCGCTTATATCACGATGTTCCAAGCAAAAGGAATCCCCTGGTTCATCCCTAAATCCACCATCAAGGCGTCATCTGCTGCGTTACCCTCATCCCTCGTCACTGCGGCGTACATGGCAGCAAGGTACACGGCTCAAGGCTCACGGCTTACGGAATACCATTTCCTATATCTCTTGGCCTTGCAGCAGCCCGCCTGTCCGCTTGGCCGGGTCGTCTCCGTTCGAGCCGATTAGAAGAGCATAGAAAGCCACAATTGCCCCGAGATACAGTGCAGATGCCAGGACCGTGGTCCATTGAAAACCGAGGCTGATACTGAGGAGCTTCCCCAGGACGGCGCCGATGACCGAAGCGCAACCGTTGACGCCCCATGCCCACGGAACGAGGTTCGGGGAGTGCTTTGACGTGGCCCTGAGACCGGCGGGGAAAGGCCATCCCAGGAAGAAGGCGAGAAAACCGCTGAGGCCCAAGGCCACTGCAAACCTCGCCCACAGGGGCCAGGTGATTGCGCCTGCAAAAAGCCGTTCGCCAAAGAGGGCCATAAACCCCACCCACAACAGGATCCCTGCCATGGCAACCCAGAGAAACCCGTTCCAACGGGCCTCGACCCTCTTTACGCTCAAGCTCCCGCACCCGGCGAACACCAGAACCGAACTGAGCACCAGGGCCGCGGAATAGATGGGGTGGGCCAGGAGAAACGTGAACTTCGGGAGAAGGGCCATCTCGATGATCATGAAAGAGAGGCCGACCAATGTAAAGTACAGAAGGGTCCCAGGAACTGTTCCTTGCCGGCGGCGGACCATCCTCGTTTCATCGAGAGGCCTTTTCCATGCCAGGAAAAAGAGGGGCACGAGAATGAAGAGGCCGCTTGCAGCCGCCGCCTGAAAAAGAGTCGCAACAATGAAAACGTAGCCCAGCTCAATCAGAGGGAGAGATTCCGCCTTCAGGTGTTGGAACAGCACGAGCGCCTTGTCCCATCGAAAGAAGTGGGAGAAATAGGGCCGGTCGTCCGTGGTCGGAGACACATCGAACACATAGGAGTCCAGAAATTCCTGCGCTTTTCCGCCGGCAAGCGCACTCGCGCCCATGAAGTAATAGGGCGCATCGAGCCGGTCAAAGAGATTCGCTTGCCCTTCCTGCATTCCTGCGTGGTAGGCCATGTCAAAACTGCGGCTGCGGCAGAAGCCGGCGGCTGAAGCGATTTCCTCCTCCGTGAAGGGGGATCTTGAAATGAGAATGGTCGAGGTCTTCCAGCTGCGGATAAAGAGAAGATGTTTTTCAGGGGCCGGGGTGGAAAGGGTTCTTTTCACGGCCTCCAGGGCCGTGGCCACGACCCTCAAGGAATCCCTTGGAGGGAGCTTGAGCCAGCGGGTCACCGCCACCATGCCGGATTCGGAGAGCCTGGAAAGGTAGAGGGAGAAAGCCTCGATCGTGTATAGGTAGCTTTCTTCTGCAGATGCCAGGCCTCCTGCAGCGAGGCCGAAGGAATCAAGCAGAGAGAGCTGGAGCAGGTCGAAGGCATCATTTGTGGAGTGGACAAACTGGCGGGCTTCCCGGATCTTCAGGTGAATTTCCGGCCTGGCATACAGGTTGCCGGTGAAAGACGCAAAAGGTCCCTCGATCAGTTCGGCCACCTGTCGATTGGCTTCCAGAGCCAGGATCTCGTCGGCTTCATGCTTCAGGGCCAGGAGGACATCCGTGCCTCCTCCGGATCCGAGAACGAGGATCTTCTGAGGGCTTCTGACGTGGTAGGGGAGAGCCATGGTTGTGTAGTCCAGGTGCCGCAGTTCCCGGATGTCGCCCGTGAATCGTGTGAGGGGAGCGAGAGATTCCCCGTCCAGGAAAACCATTTTCTGTGCCGGAATTTCTGCATCCTCGCTCTCACCGTCCATGGAAAAGGCGAGGCTCAATCCGGGCACTTCCCTGATCGCGGAGCTTTCCACAACGTGGATCATTCCCTGAGGGCCCACCCGTTTCGCCTTCACCTCGGCATCCGGAAAAGACAGGGTGACAGGGAGTTCCTTGGTGTGGTGGATCGCAGGGATGGGGGGGAGGATCCGGCAGCTCAACAGGATGAGGCCCGCGGCGGTCAGAAGGATGCCCACTCCCTTGAAAACGCCACAGACCCGGATGCAAAGTGCGCTTGCTCCGATGAGGACAAGGCCGCCCAGGAAGGGCAGGAGCGTCCACGGAGGCCCCAGGTAAAGGGCCGGGACGATCAAGAAGGCCCCGCACCCTGCCCCGAGGAGGTCTAAGGCGTACATCCGATGGACGTCGTCCCCTGCGCGGGTGAGGATGATCCCGACAATGGCGCCGGAGAGAAGAAAGGGGATCCCCATGAGCAAATAGGTCAGAAACATGCGCGCCCATGCCTGCCTTTGCCAGATGAGCTCGAGGGGATCCAGCCCTGTTTTTTGGGAAAAACTGAAGCTCAGGGAGAAAGACAAGGCTGTCAGGACGGCAAGGAGAATGAGCCACGGGTCTAGCGTACGCTTCATGTGCTTGTAGAAAAGAAAGAGGAGCATGCCGGAAGCGCCGAACCCCAAAAGGGCAAGGCTGATAACCATGTAAGCAAAATGATGCCACCACCCGATGGACAGGAGGCGAATGAGAAGGATTTCATAGGCGAGCACGGAAACGGACGTGAAGAAGATCAACAAGCTCATGGGCCGACGGACCTGAAGGCGCCGGGAGGGTCTACTCGGCTCCGCTCATCGAATTCCTTGTCGTGGAACGGTTCTTTCATCGCTGCACCAGGGGAACAAAACGAACGGGAATGGTCTTTCTCATGGTCACCGACCCTTCCGGAGACTTCTCCACCATCGTCAGATACTGGACCGTATACCGGCTTCCAACGGGGATGCACATTTTCCCCCCCGGCTTGAGTTGACGAAGCAAGGGCGGAGGAACCAGGGAGGCGGCACAAGTCACGATGATTCGATCGAAAGGCGCCTTCTCCTCCCAACCAAAGTATCCGTCCCCGGTCTTCACATGAACATTCTCGTAACCCAGGCCTTTCAGGCGATCCGCCGCCTGCGTCCCGAGGGGCTCAATGATTTCGACGGTGTAGACCTCCTCGACCAGGGCGGAAAGGATCGCCGCCTGGTATCCCGAACCTGTTCCCACCTCCAAAACGCGATGTTCCGGGCTGATTTCGAGCATTGCCGTCATCAAGGCGACGATATAGGGCTGTGAAATGGTCTGGCCGAAGCCGATGGGGAGAGGGTGATCCCCGTAGGCGCGGGGAATCTGCTCGGCATTCACGAAGAG
>JAWOJI010000127.1:0-4373 GCA_046481735.1 Desulfatiglandales bacterium
TGCCCAAGGCACAGGGTACGTGCTCCCCGAGCATGGGGAAGGGATTTTTGTCCTTGATGAGTGGGACTACCGGCGCCAGGGATACAGGAAGAGGTGGGCTTTTCTGAGGGAGACGAGCGCAGCGATTGGAAGCATCCAGTTTGCGGAGGAAACGCTGGAGAGGCATCGAGGGATGATCCGCATGATCAAAAGGCAATTCGAGAGAATCCGCATGGGACAGAATCTCCTGAGGCGCCAGAAGGACGGGGATGCGGTGGATTTCGATGCGGCCGTCGAGGCATTCGTCGACCGTAAGGCAGGCCTTCATCCCTCAGAAAGGGTCTTTACCAAGCTGATTCGCGACAGGCGAGACATCGCCACGGCGTTTCTCATCGATCTCAGCGGCTCCACAAGCGGCTGGATCAATGACGTAGAAAGGGCGGCACTGCTGATCATGAGCGAGGCTATGCAGGTTCTTGAGGACCGATTCGGAATTTACGGGTTTTCGGGCAGAACGAGGAGACGGTGTGAGCTCTTCAGGGTCAAGGGTTTTGATGAACCTTACAGCGATGCGGTGAAACGCCGCATTGCGAACCTCAAGGCATTGGAGTACACCCGGCTGGGGCCCCCCATCCGCCACCTGGCGAACTTGCTCTTCGGCGTCGAGGCAAAGACAAAATTGCTCATCACCTTGAGCGACGGCAAGCCGGATGACTATGACGGCTACAGCGGAGACTACGGCATCGAAGATACCCGTCAGGCTCTTGGCGAAGCGAAGCGCCTGGGAATCCATCCCTTCTGCATCACCATCGACAAGGCGGAACACAGCTACCTTTCCCGAATGTACGGCGAGGTGAATTATGTTTTCATTGACGATCTTTCCAAGCTTCCCTTCAAGATTCCGGAAATCTACAGAAAGCTGACGACGTAAGAAAGGTGCAAGGTGCAAGGCGCATGGCGGCCCTGTCAATTCGCTTTTGCCGGCCCCAGGATCAGGTAATCCGCGTCATCCAACGTGACCCCCGATCGTTCAATGGAACCGGGCGCCTCGGGAAGAATGACGGTGTAAGGCGCAAAAGAGCTTTGTTCGAGCTGGGCGGGGATTGCTTTCTTCCACACATGCGCAGTGCCTGCCAGGAGAACCATCGTGAATCCCGGACGGGAATTCAAATACTCGATGGCATGAATGGCCATGGATTTGTCCCAGACGAGTTGAGCCTCGCAAAAATACTCAAAACTCATCCTGCCGTGGGCGTGGGCGCCGTGGGCTCTTCTTATGAATTCCATGTACTCGGGATCAACCTTGCATTCGATGAAGGGAAGGAGTCCTTTTTGCTCAGGAGCAAGGGAGTGAAAACCTCGTCTGGCCACTTGCTGTGTAATATCTCTCGGCACGTTAAGGCCCACCAGAGGAACCTTGTTTTCTTTGGCGTAGGCAAATATGTCACGGTAAAGAGCCCAGGGGAAACTCCAGTTTTCCCGATAAATCTGTTGAAAATCCCTTTCCGAAATCTTACTTGCAACCCAGCGGCCTAGAGCTTCCTGACTGTCGGATCGAATCATCTCCAAGCCGACTACCACGGGGATCCCGCTATTGGCAAGGGATCGGATAATCTGCAGTTGAGCTCTGTGGTGGTCGGGCTCGTTGTGGTGCTCGCCCACGAGCACAATCCTGCTCTTGCCGAGGCGGTGGACAATGTTGTTCAGCGTTACCACTTTGCGGGTGGAGATATCGTAAAGCCGCAATGGCTCCTGTGCGAGTCCATGGCCGGTTGCCGTCAGGATGAGCGCGCAAATAAAAAAAATTCTGCTCATATGCCTCATGGTTTGGATTTTCCTTTCATTAATCCCATTGACTTCTGTTCGATGGAGCAAAAATCCGGGTCAATTTCGAAATCCGAAGCACGAAATCCGAAACAATATCAAAACAGCAATGTTCAAAATTCAAAACAAAAAAGGGTCAGGCTGTGATTCGTTTGTTTTGGTCCTTCGTGCTTTGATCATTTGAATTTGTTTCGAATTTCGGATTTCCCTGTTTGCTTTCTGAACCCAAACCGTTTCCCCGTGCACCCTGCGCCGTGCGCCTTGCACCGTTCCCTACCACGTATAAATCAGGGGTGACTCCGTGATCGGCCAGGTCCCCTTGATCTCATTTTTTCCATCCCTGAAAACGAGGTAACTGTATTTCCCATAGTGTGTGATTCTCCTTGCCGCATCTTCAGCCGCGCCGGATGATAACGGAAGGTAGAGAGCCACCACGCGATCCTTGGCCTCACTCTGGTTGAAAACACCAAAGAAGACGTCTGAAGGCCGGTCAAAGGACTCCCCCTGGAACTCGAAGCGCTTCACTTGCAGCATCAGCCCCGGCGGGGGTTGAAAGGAAACGATGCTTTCCTCCGGAAGGCCCACGTAAAGCAAATCATGGTTCGTCAAGTCTTCCTCGCTGAGACGGTCTTCCCCAATGACGCGATAGTGCTTCACCCCCAAGGAAATGGCGAGCCGCTCTCCCACCTTTTCATCCTCTTCCTTCCCTGATCCAGGCAGAACGATGACGAGTGCCCCTGAGCTCTTGATGGAATTGACGGTTGGTGGGATTTCGGAAGGGTGAAGCGCCCTGAACACGTGAAACTCAGGGTCCACGATGAGGCTCACGGGGCGACCAAGGGAAGGGGCTTCAAAGAAAGTCGCAGGGCCTGAGAGCATCAATGTCTTGGTCCCTCTGAGAGAGTCCGTCTCAAGGGTAACGTTCACCCGCAACTCGTAGACAGGCTGTTTCTGTGCGATGATCGCTCTCACTTTCCATAGGCCTCCCATGGGTTCCTTCGCGATTGAGTCCAGAGACAAAAGAGGTGCTCCCTTTCGGTTCACCCACTGATCAAAGAAAGTTTCCAGATCGAACTCTCCATGCCGTTCAAAAACCTTTTGGAAGTCCTTCCAGGACGCTCTCTGAAAGCGCTTTTCCCTGTATATCTCTCTGAGGGCTTCCCAGAAATTGTTGTCTCCCACCATGTTCCTGATCATGTGGAAGACCATGGCCCCTTTCCCATACCCGATGGCCTGAGAGGCCGGGTCATGGCGGCTTTGAAAACGTGCGAGGGGCGCGTCATTGTCCTCATTGACCAGGGTCGAGAAACTTCGGAGAAGGTGGAGCCTGTACTCTCTTGCCTCTTCTGCCGATGAATTTTCCTTGTAAAGGTAGTCCGCCACGTAAGTCGTCAGGCCTTCGCTCCAGTTGCCCTGACTGTAATCGACAAGCACGCCGTTGCCCCACCAGCAATGAGCGATTTCGTGGCCCAGGCTTGTCTCAAGGATGAAGGGAAGTCGGATCACCGCACTGCCGAGCAGTGTGTAGGAGGGAAACCCATATCCCGTGGGAAAGAAATTCTCCACCACCGAGAACCTTGGGAAAGGGTAGGGGCCGAAAAGGTTTTCGTAAAAGACAAGGTACCTGGCTGTTGCATCGAGGTAGGAATCCGACAAATCCTGCGTCTGGGGAAAAAAGTAGGTGGAGATGCTGATGCCATTCACCGTCCTCTCCTGTACACGATAAGGTCCGGCAGACAGGGAGAGCCCCTGGAGGGGAAAGTCCACCTCCCAGGTGGAATAGGTTTTCCCGTGCTTTGTCTCATGGCCCAGACATTTTCCGGATGAAACAGCCAGGATGCCTTCAGGCGCCTCAACGGTCAGTTTGTAGGTCGGCCGGCTCCCGGACACCTGAGGGTGCCAGCCCGCTCCAGCGAGCAGAAACGCGCCTTTGTCGGAAATGATCCCTGTGACGCCATATCCGGGATTATCCGTATTGACGGGCATCTCGGGGACAGGATCATGGAACCTGGCGGAGTATTGGACCGTAACGTCAATCTGCCGGTTTCTCTCTTGGACCCAGATGGGGATTCGGAGACGTCCGTTATCGAATGTGAAGGATCGACTGGATCCTTCCACTGCCACGGCGATCACTTGAGCGCTCTTCGACAGCTCGAATTCGAGCGCTTCCGAAGGTCCCGCCTCCACTCTGATTCTATCCACCCCGGAAAGACGGCTTTTCGAAGGCTCCAGAGAGATCTTCAAATCATGGTGCAGACTTCGTGGGTATTGGGCGAAGGCAGGGGAGCAAGAAAGGAGGAACCCGAGGAAAAGAAACCGTATGCAGTGTTGTCTGAACATGTGATATTCTCAATCAAAAAGCACCGTTTGTCCAGTTCATCCTCGTTTCACCATGGACGCTTGGGAAGGGGACAAGAAGCACTCAACCGGAAGGGATAGGGATGTTGCACGTCATCAATACGATAGTCCCTGTCCATTCAATGAACCAGAATTTGACGTTTGGCTTATGGGCTTCCCCTTGACTTGCCGAAGATCCCTCTGATAAAAGGCTCCTGTTTTGAATGGAATCC
>JAWOJI010000294.1:0-2995 GCA_046481735.1 Desulfatiglandales bacterium
GCCAGTCCACGGTTGTAAATGGCATCCGGGAAATCGGGGTTGTATTTCAGGCATTCAGTGAAATCCGCTATTGCTCCTGAATAATCGTTGAGTTGTCCTTTAGATATTCCCCTGTTATATAACGCCATATGATACCTGGGATAGATCTCCAGGGCTTTGTTATAGAATTCGATGGAGCCGGGGTAATCCTGCTGGAAATATTTTATCAGGCCTTTGTAAAGGTAAGAGATGGAGTCCCTTGGATTGAGATCGATGGCCTGGTCGAACTCCACGTTGGCCTTATCGTAATGCTTCAAGCTATAGTAGCAGTATCCGCGATTGTAATAGGCCAGGGCGTTGTCGGGATCGGCTTCGATCACCCTGTCGAAATATTCCAGGCCCTCCTGGTAGCGGCTGGCTTTGACGTTTTCCACACCGCGGTCGAACAGGGTTTTGGTATCCCTGCCCTTCCCCCCTCCGAAAAGGTTGGTCTCTTTGTTCTTAGCCGTTTTAAAGCCCGGTTCCTCCTCTGTGGGCGGTTGACCTTCAATGGCCGGCTCTTCTTCATTCACTTGTTGCCCGGTGTTCTGGCAGGCAAAGAAAAGAAATGTCGCAGCGATGATGAGAATGATGTTTTTCAGCATGGTGAACAGTGTTTTACGGGTGCAAAGGTAGCGAAATTCATGGACGTACTGACACTTATGATCTGTTTGAATTTTGAGATGGGAATGCTGGAAATTCTTCTAACCATCCTGCCATTGTTTATTTATTAACGATAAATTCCTATATTTGGGAATTCGATCTAAAAATTCCTGCCTTATGGATTACGAGATATTAAAACTTACTGTGGATGAAAATGTGGCCGTCGTCACCATTAGTCGGCCGGCGGCGCTGAATGCGCTGAATTCAAGGTTTTTCCAGGAGATGGATGCGATGGTCACCCAGGTCTCTGCCATGAAGGAGATCCGCGTGATGGTCCTCACCGGGGAAGGAAAGGCCTTTGTCGCCGGTGCCGACATCGCGGAGATGGTCGACATGACGCCGGAGCAGGGGATCGCTTTCTCCAAAACCGGGCAGAATACGTTTCGCAGCCTGGAGAGGATGGAGATACCGGTCATCGCCGCCATCAACGGCTTTGCGCTGGGAGGAGGGCTCGAGCTGGCCATGGCGTGCGATTTCCGCATCGCCAGCAGCAAGGCCAAATTCGGCCAGCCGGAGGTGAACCTGGGCATGATCCCGGGATACGCCGGCACACAGCGACTGCCAAGGCTCGTCGGCATGGCCGATGCGCTGTTCATCCTACTCACCGGGGAAATGATAGGGGCCGAAGACGCCTTCCACATCGGCCTGGTGCAAAAGGTCACAGAGCCGGAGCAACTGATGGAGGAAACGATGCGGATCGCTAAAATAATTGCATCCAAAGGACCGTTAGCTGTTAAGAAGACAAAGTACGTCGCCCGGATGGGCTACGGAATGAACTTTGAAGATGGCTGCAACCTGGGGTGGGAATTCTTCGGCCCACAGTTCAAAGCTGAAGGGGAAGAGGGGATGAGGGCGTTCCTCGAAAAGAGAAAACCTGACTTTTAAATCTCAAATCTCAAAACCCAAAACTTAAAATTTAAAATTTAAAATTATCATATGTCTTACACAGAGAAACTACAGAACGTGACCGTGCTTGGCGCCGCCGGCAAGATGGGTAGCGGGATATTGCTGCTCACAGCCCTTGAGATGGCCGGGCTGAAGCTGAAGCCGGAAAACAAAGACAAGACCTTTGTTTTGAATGCCATGGATGTCTCTCCCGAGGGACTGGCCGGTCTGATGCAATACCTGCGTGCCCAGGTGCTCAAGGTCGCCGAGAAAAGGACCGTCGCCCTGAGAAAGATCTATGCCGAACGCGAAGACCTTATTGAGAATGAAGACATCGTCAGGGAGTTTGTCTTCGACGTGATAAGCATAGTGCGCACCACCACCCGCCTGGAGGCCGCCTATGAGTCGACCCTGGTGTTCGAAGCGGTGGCAGAGAACAAAGATATGAAGATCAAGTTGTTCAAGCAGATCGACTCGAACAATGCGAAGAAACCCTGGTTCTTCACCAACACCTCCTCGGTGCCTATCCACCTGCTGGACGAGGGCGCCGGACTGGGGGGACGTATCCTGGGCTTCCACTTCTACAACCCGCCGGCGGTGCAAAAACTGGTGGAATTGATCGTGACCGAAAAGACCGACAAGGAGATGCACGGATTTGCCATCGAATATGCCAAAAACCTTGGCAAGGTGGTGGTCCCCTCGAACGACTTCGCCGGCTTCATCGGCAACGGACATTTCATGCGCGATGCCCTCCACGGTATACGGACGGCTGAGCAACTGAGCAAGGAGATGACCCTGCCGGAAGCCATCTATATGGTCAACAAAGTGTCACAGGACTTTCTGATCCGGCCCATGGGCATTTTTCAGCTCATCGATTATGTCGGCATAGATGTTGTAAGCTTTATCATGCAGGTGATGAACCCCTGGCTGCCTGAAGAGGACCTGCACAGCGACCTGCTGGATAAGATGATGGATTTGGGCGTGAAAGGCGGACAATATTCGGATGGCTCCCAGAAGAACGGCTTTTTGCGCTATGAGAAAGGAAAGCCGGCAGGGATCTATGATCCGGAGAAGAAGGACTACGTGAACATTTCGGACATCAAAGAGAAGTGCGACAACCTGCTCGGGCCCCTGCCGTCGACCATCATTCCGTGGAAGGCTGCCGTGAGGGTCAGGGATAAGGAACAGACCTTCGGTAGCATTTTCGAAGAGATGAAGAAGATGGATACGCTGGGGGCAAAGTTGGCCGTGGAATACGGCAGGCGCACCAACGAGATTGGCCGCTTGTTGCTGTCGAGTGGCGTGGCCCGCAGCGAGGAGGATGTGAACACCGTGCTGCTGACCGGTTTCTTCCATGCCTACGGGCCGATCAATGCGTATTTCTAAGCAGTTGGCAGTCAGCAGTCAGCAGTCAGCAGTCAGCAGTCAG
>JAWOJI010000390.1:0-3612 GCA_046481735.1 Desulfatiglandales bacterium
GTTCAAGGTTCATGGGAAAACCTTTTACTACGAACCTGATACCTTGCACCTTGCACCTTACACCTTGCACCTTGCACCTTGCACCTTACACCTTGCACCTTAGCGAAGCATGAGCGATTTTGTCCATCTCAACGTTCATTCCCACTACTCCGCCGGCTGGGGCATGGGTACGGTGGAAGAGATCTGCCGCTCCGCCAAAGAGCTGGGCATGGATCGCCTCGCCCTCACCGACACGAATGGCCTTTACGGCCTCGTCTACTTCATCGAGGCGGCTAAAGAGAGCGGCCTTCAGCCCATTGTGGGAAGCGAGATTGTCACGGACGGGCGCCGGGCAGTGCTCCTTGTCCGAAACCGCGAGGGATATGCCAACCTCTGCCGCATCATCTCAGCTCGGCAGTGCGACCAAGCCTTTGACCTCCTTAAATCCCTGAGCGAATGGCGGGAAGGGCTCATCGTCTTCTCCGACGACTTCGCCCTCCTCAAGGCCCTCAAGAAAGCAAGCGTGGAGGATCTCTTCGTGGAGATGTCTCCTGGATACAACATGGCAGGCTGTTATGCCTTCTCACGACAGAGCGGCATCCCGCCTCTTGCCACCAACCGGGTTCACTTGGTCGGCAAAGGCCAGTATCCCCTGCATCGGGTTCTTCGCGCCGTGGCACTCAACACCAAACTCTCCCGCCTGACCTACGACGACACCTGCCGGGAACACAATGTCCTCAACGCCCCCCAGGCCATGATCGATCAGTTCCCCCATGCCCCCAGGGCTGTCTTCAGCACCCTGGAGGCATCCGACCGATGCCTTACGGACTGGGACTTCAACCGCATTATATTCCCATGCTTTGATCGGATGAACGACCGGCAAGCCTATGACACGCTCTATCAGGCCACCCTCGAGGGATGCCGGCGCCGCTACGGATTGCTCTCCCAGGAGATCCTGGACCGGGTCGAGCATGAGATGATCATCATCCGGGAGAAAAACTTCGCCCACTACTTCCTGGTGGTGGCGGACATCACATCCAAAGCCAAGAGATCCTGCGGCCGGGGAAGCGCTGCGGCCTCCATTGTCTCCTATGCCCTGGGAATCACCCACGTGGACCCTATTAAGCACCGTCTCTTCTTTGAGCGTTTCCTGAACCCCGGGCGGCTGGATCCTCCGGACATTGACGTGGACTTTGCCTGGGATGAGCGGGAACAGATCGTGGACTACGTTTTCGCCAGGTACGGCACGCGAAGAGCCGCCATGGTGGCCAACCACAACACTTACGGCGCCCGCTCTGCCATCCGGGAGGTGGCCAAGGTCTTCGGCCTCACCGAATCGGAAATCAAGCGGATCACCGGCAAGATCGGATATGGCTGGCATCTCAAACGCATCTGGAAGGAGCTGGCCCATCATCCCAAGATGAGGGGGGTAGATTTCAAGAAACCCTGGGACGAGATTCTGCACGCCGCCGTACAACTCGAGGACCATCTGAATCACCTCTCCGTCCATTGCGGCGGCGTGGTCATCGTTCCCGACGAGATCCGCCGCTACTGCCCGGTGGAGATCTCCGCAAGCGGGCTCCAGGTTCTCCAGTGGGAAAAGGACGCAGTGGAAGACGCAGGGCTCGTAAAGATCGACATCCTGGGCAACCGGAGCCTTGCCGTGATCCGGGACGCCCTGGCCCTGGTGGAAAAAAACTACGGCACAAAGATCGACTATGCGGCCTGGGACCCCACGGATGACCCTGACACCATCGCGATCTTTTACAGGGGCGACACCTTCGGCGTTTTTTACTTTGAAAGCCCCGCCACTCGCCAGGTTCTAAAAAAAGTGGGTTCAGGTTTCACCTTTGAGGAGTACAGAAAGCTGGATCACTTTCACATCAACGTGGTGGTCACCTCCATCATCCGGCCCGCCTCGAACCAAAGCATCCGGGAATGGGTGACGAGGCTTCACGGCGCACCCTGGGATCCTCCTCACCCTTTGCTCCGGCCGGTCCTGGAAGAAACGCAAGGGGTTATGGTCTTTCAGGAGCAGCTCAGCCAGGCCGCTATGGCAATGGCCGGATTCGACGCGGCAGAGGCGGACACCCTGCGAAAGGTGGTGAGCAAGAAGCACAGGGAGAAAAAGCTTCGCGATTTTCATGCCCGCTTTGTTAGGGGTGCAAGCGAACGGGGAGTGCACAAAAACATCGTCGAGGAAGTCTGGGCCATGATCCTGGGCTTTGAAGGCTACAGCTTCTGCAAGCCCCACTCGGCCAGCTACACCATGGTGGCTTACAAATCCGCCTTTCTCAGGGCCCATTACCCGGCGGAGTTCATGGCCTCCGTTATCTCCAACGGCGGCGGCTACTACTCCACTTTCGGCTATGTTTCGGAAGCGCGGCGCATGGGGCTCACCATCCTGCCTCCCGAAATCAACGAGAGCGAAATCAAGTACACGGGTAAGGACAAGGGAATCAGGGTGGGGCTCATGCAGCTCAAAGAGCTTTCAAAGGAGGGAGCGGCCTTTGTCGTTCAGGAACGATCCAAGTATGGCCCTTTTGTCAGCCTTGAGGAGTTTCTCTTTCGAACAAGGGGGCATGTTCATCTCCAGGACGTGCGCGTTCTCGTTAAAGCCGGATGCTTTGACGGCGTCGCTCACTGCGCAACCAGGCCCGCCCTCACGTGGCAGGCTCTTCGCTTCTTCGAAACCCCGGCGTCGCACGTTTCTCTCCCCCTTTTCAAATCCCCCCTTTCTCCCCCCTTTGAAAAAGGGGGGCCGGGGGGGATTTCCTTTTCTCCCTATCCCCGATCTCTCATGCTCAAGCACGAAATCGAAACGCTGGGTTTCCTGCTCTCCTTCCATCCTCTCGATCGATGCAGAAGTGCCCTGGCAGGGCTGAACCATGTGCCGGCCAAAGATCTTCACAAGCACGTGGGGGAGCGTGTCACCATGCTGGGATGGATGGTCACGGGCAAGACCGTGCACACGAAGGACGGCGACCCCATGAAGTTCGTCTCCTTCGAAGACGCCACCGGCCTTTACGAGGCTGTCTTCTTCCCGAAAACCTACAACCGGTTCTGCCACATGCTGAACGAAATGCGGCCCTATCTTCTGAAAGGAAAGGTGGAGGAGGATTGCGCGGCCCTCACCCTCACCGTCCACTGGATCGGCTTCCTGGATCGGCGCCACCAGGCGGGCTCATCCACAAAATGGGATTCTCTGCGGTCCAGCCCTGTCGCATGATGGAACCCGCTATGCTTCGTCAAATCCCGTGAGATGAACCTCAGGATTGTTTTGCATCGCCGCCCCTTCACGAGTTCCTCCCGCTCCATGATCCACCGCGCAAGCACCTGCCCGCTGGACCAGCAGAAGGACCAGAAAGGCGGTTCCTTCATGAGAGCCTGGATTTCTTCGCCCGTCAGGCTGTGTTGCGGGTAGTCTGGATTGAGAAGGTAAAGCCGGATTTCAGGGGTCAGAGGCAAGGGGGACGCAATGATTTTTCCGTTCTTCAAGCCCCGCCGAATACGTGCCGTAAGTTCATGGTGTTGGGGTGGGTTGAAAGGGAGGTCCATGATATCAGAAACCGGTTGATTTGCCGGAAGATTCCAACACATTGATCAACCGGTCCGGACAGTCCGTGATCAGAC
>JAWOJI010000353.1:0-8050 GCA_046481735.1 Desulfatiglandales bacterium
GGAAGGGTGTTTCGAAAAGAAGTTTCAGCGATAAGAAGGTCTGCCGAAGGGTCGGCGTGGGTGATTTCCATGACCTCTCCTTCCTCCCCTCTCGCGTTTTCGACAAGGGCTTTCGACGACTTTTCGAGAACATGGTAGTTGGTGGCCACGGAGCCCCGGGTGTTCAGGAAGAAGCCGCTTCCCGAGCCGACAGTCCTCCCCGCCTGGTCCAGGGCGGTGATTCTTACCACTGACGGCGCGTATTGCTCTGAAATGGCCGAGACAGACCATTCGGCAAGGGTATCCGGCAAAGGAACGGAAAGAAGCAGAACCGAGAGAAGCAGAGCTGAAGCAAATATCCTGGACATTGATTTCCTGTCTTCCAATGACGGCAATCATTGTTTCGCATTTTGCATGAATCGTCAATATATCCCAGGTTTTCCTCGTTGACTGGGCCAATGCCCCAACCTATATTGCCAGGATGCCTGTGAAAGACCCCATTGACAAGATCCTGGGGAGCGGCAGCCCGCTGGCCCGGTTGATCGAGAACTTTGAATGCCGGCCGTCCCAAATGCAGATGGCGCGGCTTATCCGGCGTGCCCTTCAGGAAAAAGGCAAGGTCATTATTGAAGCGGGAACAGGGACGGGCAAAACCCTTGGATATCTTGTTCCCCTTGTCTTGGAGGGGAAAAAAACCGTCATATCCACGGGCACCAAGAATCTGCAGGAGCAGATCATTTTTAAGGACATCCCCCTTCTCAGGGCGGCCCTTGGAAAAGACGTAGCAGCCATGATGATGAAGGGGAGGAAGAACTACCTGTGCCTTCATCGTTTTCACCAATACTTCTCCAGGCCCAAAATAGGAGAAGAGGAAGTCAAAAACAGGATGGATCGATGGCGTGGGGGCACGATGTTCGGGGACTTTGCGGAACTGGCCTGGATGAGAGAGGACGATCCCATTCGGGATGCCGTCTCCTCCTCTTCCGAGCAGTGCCTGGGCGCAGAATGCCTTCACTGGGAGGACTGTTTTTTGAACCACTTGAGGCAAAACGCGCTCCAAGCTCAAATCGTCATCGTAAATCACCACCTGTTTTTCGCTGATCTCATGGTCAAGAAAGGGGGCTTTGGTGAAATCATCCCGCGGTTCCAGGTCGCGGTTTTCGACGAAGCCCACAGCCTGGAGGAGATCGCCACCACCTACTTCGGCAAGAGTATCAGCACGAATCAACTGCTCGATCTTGCAGCCGACCTTGAACGGGAGCTGGATCATCTGAGCGGAAGGGAACGGAGAGAGATGCAGAGGCGGCTGGGCGTGCTCAAGTCCGGATCCGAGCGCCTCTGGGAGCTTTTTCGGGAAGGGGAGGACAGGGGGAGACTGTCGAATGAAATCATGAAGGCGCTGGAAGGAGGGGCCTGCCACGAAATCAGGAGAGCCCTCACTTTTATCCACGGCCAATCCGGTTTTGAAGGGCCGGGAGCTGCGGGTCGCCAGGCGCTTGCGGAGAGGGCGGGGGAGTTGAGAGACAAGCTGGAGGGCATCCTTTCCGCCCATGATCCGGGCTGGTTGAAATGGTATGAACGGCGAAAGAAAACCCTGGTGATTCACGCCTCGCCTCTGGATATCTCGGAAAACATGAAGGAATCCCTCTATGAAAAGGTGAAGACCGTCGTATTCACTTCCGCCACGCTTTCAACAGGAGGGAACTTCGATTACTTTCGCTCCAGACTCGGACTGGAAAAGGATGCGTTACAGGGCATTTATCCATCCCACTTCAATTTCAAGGAGCAGGCACTCCTGTACGTGCCTGGGGACCTCCCCCTGCCCCAGGAGGTTTCTTTTTCAGAAAGGCTGGGACAGAGGATAGAGAAAATCCTGCAAATCACTTGCGGTCGTGCCCTCGTGCTCTTCACCAGTTACAACAATCTGAACGCGGTTTACGAGAGGCTGAAAGGAAGGATTCCCTACAGGCTTTTCAAGCAGGGGGAGGCGCCCAGGAATACACTTCTTCAAGAGTTCAAAAAGGACACCCATTCCGTGCTTCTCGCGACAGGCTCTTTCTGGCAGGGCGTGGATGTTCCCGGAGAAACCCTCAGTTGTCTCATCGTGGACAAGCTCCCCTTTGATTCGCCCGGGGACCCTCTTGTGGCCGCCCGCATCGAACTTGTTAGAAACCGCGGTGGAAACCCCTTCATGGAATACCAGCTTCCCTCAGCCGTCATCGCCCTTAAGCAGGGCCTGGGCCGGTTGATCAGAAAGAGCTCCGACCGGGGCGTTCTCTCTGTGCTGGACGTGCGGATGATCCGAAGCCGTTACGGCCGTTTCTTTCTTGAGAGCCTCCCGGAAATCCCCTTGACCCAAAGCCTGGAAGATCTGGGCCGCTTCTTTGAGGTTCATGAAGGACTTGGCTCAGAGCCCAACAAGGGTAAAGAAAAGTAGCCACGAAAGCACGCAATAACGAGGACACGAAAAACATCACCCCCTTTTTTCTTTCGTGTTTTTGATCTGATAGGTTCTTTGCTCTTGAGGTTTGAACCTCTTTTTCCTATAGTCCACGCATCCCACATCAGAGAAGAAAAGAGATGCCGCCGAAACCCTGGAGAGTCCTTTCAAGTCAGGTGAACGAATCCTTCCGGATTTTTAACCTCCGCATCGACCGGGCCTATTCCCCTCGCACCCAGGCCGCCCATGACTTCTACATCCTCGAGTCGATGGATTGGGTGAACGTAATTCCCGTTACATCGCAGGGGGAAATCGTTCTCATCCGTCAATACCGTCACGGGACCAGGGAGTTAACCCTCGAAATCCCGGGAGGTATCGTGGAGGCAGGCGACACGCCGGAGAGTGCGGCGCGGAGGGAACTGGCGGAAGAAACCGGTTACAAGGAACGGGAGATGATTCTCCTGGGCAGCGTGCATCCTAACCCGGCCTTTCTCACGAACCGATGCTTCACCTATCTGGCCAAGGACGTAATGAAGGTGCAGACCCAGGAGCAGGACGACAAAGAGGATATCGAAGTGGAGATACGTTCCCTGAAGGAGATCCCGCACCTTATCCGGGACGGAGAGATCACCCACTCTCTTGTTGTGGCTGCCTTTTATCGCTATTATCTGGAGTACCTTCCCTGTTTTAGCTGCGGGGTGACGTAATCGTCCCGGATCGTGATCCGGAAAAAAGCAGTCCGAAAAAAGAAGGCCTATTCGGGGTTGATCTTTTCAACCCTCTCAGCAATAATAAGAGCATCAAGGGTTCAAAAACGCTTGGGATGATTCTCCGCGCAGGACAGGGCGGTTGCGTGAAAGCGGGGCGGGTTTGGGTATTGTTGCGATGTGACTGAAGGAGCGGAATCGAACGAGTCGACATGACCGACCAGAGGTGCACGGATCTCTCTGTATTGCTGCTCCACAACCTTGACGGTGGGTGGGAGACGTCCGATCTTGAAAGAGCCCGGCAAGAGGTGGCCGTACTTGAAAAGGCGATTCGTGCTCAAGGCCATCCGGTGACAAATGTGCCGGTCTATGATTCAGATCTTGCCTTGCGCTTGAAAGGCTTTCATCCGAGCAGACACATTGTGTTCAACTGGTGTGAGGGGTTTCCCGGGGTTCCATGCAGCGAGGCCCTGGTGGCAGCATCGCTCGAATCGCTGGGGTTTGTTTACACCGGGTCGAGGCCCGAGGTTCTGGCCTTGAGCTGGGACAAGGGTAGGGTCAAGCACCTTTTGAACCAATCAGGGGTCCCAACCCCTGCGTGGCGGCTCTACCATGATCTCGAAACCGACGGCTGGGGAACCTTTCCGGCAATCGTGAAACCTGCCAGGGAACATGCCAGCTCCGGAGTGACCAGGGAGGCCGTTGTTCTGAACCCTGAGAAGCTCAGGGATCGAATTGCCTACGTTCTCGAACATTTCCGGCAACCTGCGCTGGTAGAGGATTTCGTTGACGGTCGGGAGTTCCACGTGTCTTTGTGGGGAAACAGTTCGATCGAAATGCTGCCCCCTGCGGAGATGGATTTTTCGGCGTTTCAGGATGTGCAAGATCGACTTTGCACCTTTGAATCCAAGTTCGAACCGGGCTCACGGCATTATGACCAGATCAAGCTCAGCCTTCCGGCTTCTCTTGAGCGCAAGGAATGTGAGGCCCTGGAGGAGGTGGCGCACGCGGCTTACCGCGTCATGGGGTGCAGGGATTACGCTCGGTTCGACATACGGCTCCGTGACGGGATTTTCTATGTTTTGGATGTGAACCCCAATCCGGACATCAGTTCTGACACCAGCATGGCTTGCGCCGCAGAGGCGGCCGGCTATTCATACGGAGCGATGCTGAGCAAAATGCTCCATCTTGCCGCCCATCGCCACCCCGTGTTCCATCCCCAGGTGTTGTAAGGCCCGCCGTTTTGCCGTGTAGCTCTGCAACAAGATGAAATGGCACGAATCATGAGAGGGTTCTTGAAATGAAACCATATGAGCAAGGGGCGCTGGACGGGTTATGCGCCGTTTACAGCATTGTGAATGCCGTGAGAATCATATCGGGGATCGACGAAGAAGGCTCCAGGGAGTTGTTCAAGGAGATCATTCTTTACCTGGAAAGAACCAACGACCTGGCTAAGATCCTCACAGAGGGGATCGGATTGAAGACCATCGGCGGCATTTTTGTGGACGTGGTGGGGGATCGGATCAGCAATCGAATGATGCCCTTCAAGCAATATCCCGAAACCCCTCTGGATGAATTCTGGAACGAGATGATGAGCTTCCTCAACGGAGGCGGCCCCAGGGCCATCTTGATCGGGCTCGGAGGCCCTGTGTGGGATCACTGGTCGATCGTTGAATCGATCACGGAGAAGCAAATCAGGTTTTTTGACTCCTACAAGCTCAAGAGGCTTAACCGGAGCCGGTGTGCAACCATGCGAAGCACCGCCTCGCGTCCCCACTTGATTTCTCCAACCCACACCTACTTTCTCTCCTGAAACAAGAAAGGAGTTGCTTCCAATGTCCAAGACGCATGGCTTCATAAAGATCAGCGAAAGGGAGATCCCCGAGCTTCGAACCAAGGCGGAGCTCTATCGCCACAGCCGGACAGGGTGTGAACTTCTGTCCCTCATCAACGACGACGAAAACAAGGTGTTCGGGATCACCTTTCGAACGCCTCCTGAAGACTCCACAGGAGTGGCCCACATCCTGGAGCACTCGGTGCTCTGCGGGTCGCGGAAATACCCCTTGAAGGAACCCTTTGTGGAACTCCTGAAAGGCTCGCTCAAAACCTTTCTCAATGCCATGACCTATCCTGACAAAACCTGCTACCCGGTGGCCAGCCAGAATGTCCAGGATTTCTACAATCTCATCGATGTGTATCTCGATGCGGTCCTTTACCCTCGTCTCAACCCATACATATTTCAGCAGGAGGGATGGCACTATGAACTGGAACAACCGGAATCTTCTTTGATCTTCAAAGGGGTCGTGTTCAACGAAATGAAGGGAGCCCGTTCCTCACCGGACAACCTTCTCTCAGAGTATTCACAGCAGTCCCTGTTCCCCGACACGCCCTACGGATTTGACTCGGGCGGGGATCCGATCAAGATCCCGGACCTGACCTTCGAGCAGTTCAAAGCGTTTCATGAAAAGTATTACCATCCATCCAACGGGCGCATCTACTTTTACGGGGACGATGACCCTCAAACGCGCTTGAGGCTGGTTGAGGAGTATTTGAAGGCTTTCGAAGCCAAAGAGGTGGATTCGGGCATCCCGATTCAGAAGCCCTTCCGGGCGCCAAGAGCCCTGGCAAAAACCTTTGCTTCAAGCGCCGCCGCCGAACAGTCTCTCAAAGGCATGGTCACGGTAAACTGGCTTCTTGAAGAAAGTTCGAGGGCCGAGTCGAACCTTGCCTTTCACATGCTTGATTACATCCTGCTCGGCATGCCCGGATCACCTCTTCGCATGGCGCTTATAGAGTCCGGGTACGGAGAGGATTTGGCTGGAGAAGGGCTCGGGACCGATCTCAGGCAGATGTATTTCTCTACCGGTCTCAAAGGAATAGACCCTGCAAAAGCCGGAAACGTGCAGACCTTGATTCTTGACACCCTCATGCGACTTCTGAAAGAGGGGATTCATCCGCACACCATCGAGGCGGCAGTCAACACGACCGAGTTCGTCTTGAGGGAAAACAACACAGGGGCCTATCCGAGGGGGTTGCTGATTATGTTGCGGGCGCTGAGCACCTGGTTGTATGGCGAAGACCCCCTCTCCCTGGTCGCTTTTGATCAACCCCTCAAAGCCGTAAAAGGTCGTATCGCCCGCGAGAAACGATTTTTTGAAACGATGATCGATCAATTTCTGATTCAGAACAATCATCGAACGCTCCTGCTCCTGAAGCCTGATCCCGAACTGCCTGCAAAACTGGAAGCTGCCGAAAGGGCAAGGCTGGAGAGCGCCAGAAACTCCATGAGCGAGCAGGAATTGAACGACGTTGCAGCCAACACCATAACATTAAGGCGGATGCAGGAGGCGCCGGATTCCCCTGAAGCTCTGGCCACCATCCCAACGCTGAAAATCCAGGACTTGAGCCGGGTAAACAAGAACATTCCTTTGGCTGCATCCAGGGAGAAGGGCGTGGAGATTGTCTATCATGATCTGTTCACCAGCGGGGTGGTTTATCTGGACATCGGCTTCGACCTGCACAGCCTGCCGCAGAAGTACCTTCCATATCTTCCCCTTTTCAGCCGGGCTTTTCTCGAGATGGGGACCGAAGACGAAGATTATGTCACCCTGACGCAGCGGATCAGCAGAAAGACAGGAGGAATCAGGCCCACTTATCACACATCTGTGGTGAAAAGCGGTCGGCGCTCTGCGGCATGGCTTTTTTTTCGCTCCAAGGCCATGGTGGATCAAACCAACAGTCTCGTGGACATCCTAAAGGATGTTCTCATGAAAGTCCGGCTGGATAACCGGGAGCGATTCAGACAAATGGTTCTGGAAGCAAAAGCCAGACAGGAGGAGATGCTGGTACCCTCAGGCCACCAATTTGTCGGCCTCCGCCTTCGATCTCATTTCAATGAAGGGGGCTGGGCTGCGGAGCAGATGGGAGGGATCAGTCAGCTCTTTTTCCTCAGGGAGCTGGCGCAGGCGGTTGATGAGAAATGGCCTTCCGTGCTTGAAGATCTGGAGTGCATGAAACGAAGGCTGGTCAATCGAAACGGCATGATCCTCAAT
This sequence comes from Desulfatiglandales bacterium, assembly GCA_046481735.1. Classification (GTDB taxonomy): domain Bacteria; phylum Desulfobacterota; class DSM-4660; order Desulfatiglandales; family HGW-15; genus JAFGDM01. The sequence continues at coordinate 7,179 of JAWOJI010000353.1, forward strand.
GTCACGCTGGACGAGGCGGGCTGGAAACGTTCTCAATCGCAGGTTGAGGCGTTCTTGGAAGAACTGCATTCCCGGCCTGAAGAAAAGGAAACGTGGATCATGGGTTCGGTAACCGGCCACGAGGGTATGACGATTCCCAGTCAGGTCAATTACGCGGGGAAGGGCACTGACCTTTACCGTGCGGGATATCCATTCCACGGTTCGGCCCACGTCATCACCCGCTATCTGCGAAACGCGTGGCTGTGGGAAAAGGTCCGTGTTCAAGGGGGCGCCTACGGCGCTTTCAGCAGTTTTGACCGACTTTCGGGCGTTTTCACCTTGATATCCTATCGGGACCCCAACGTAATGAAAACCCTCCAGGTCTTTGACGAATCAGCCCGATTCCTGGAGCGGGCTGAGTTGAGCGAGGAGGAGCTGGCAAAGTCCATCGTCGGTACGATCGGGGAAATGGATCAGCACCTTCTTCCGGATGCAAAGGGCTTTGTCTCGATGGTCCGTTACCTGTCGGGAGAAACGGATGAGGAACGACAGAAAATCCGGGAAGAGGTCCTTGGCACAACTGTATCTGATTTCAGATCCTTTGGGAAGATTCTGGAAATCGCCATGGCCGAGGGTCTCATCAAAGTGCTTGGCGCCGAAAGCGCGATTCAGGAAGCCTCGGCGCAACGCCCCGGATGGCTGAAGGTGGTCAGGGTCCTCTAAATCAGTAGGCAGTAAGGAGTCGGGGAGTAAGCAGCAAGTGGCAAGGAGGGAGCAGTGCTTTTCGCTCCATACGGCCTACTTCCTGCTGCGTACTGATCGATGGGCAATGTCAAAAATCTGTGTGGCTGCAGAGCGGACGGGTCACAGGACGATGCTCTATTCGTCGGGGC
>JAWOJI010000021.1:0-7967 GCA_046481735.1 Desulfatiglandales bacterium
TTTCTCACAGCTATTGTGCTGTCAGCGGCATACCTTTTCAGGGCGCAAATAGATACGGCTTCATTGATTTCCCCTCTGCGGCAAACCTTTTCACAGGGGCTGCCACACACCCTACCCAAGATCCCGGGGAAGGGCGCCTTTTCCCGAATCCGTGCATCAGCCTGTTCCGGCTTTCCTTGAGCGATCAAGCGGATGTAGCCCGGCACATCGATATGTGCGGGACATGTCGCCGTGCACGGGACCAAATCCCCCTCCTTGCCCTGCCGGGCCTTTTTGTCCCTCAGCGCACCTGTGGGGCAGACATCAACACAGGCCATGCAGAACTTGCACCCAGCTTCCTCCAGAGTCTGAGAAAGAGAGCCGACCTGCAACCGCCCGTTTTCATCCCAGACAAAACCAATGGCTTCGACTCCTCTGAGATCCTTGCAGGCACGAACGCACCGAACACAACCGATGCACAGGGTGTAGTCACGTATGTAAAGAGGACCCTGATCCAGCATCGGGAGATCCGCAGGCGCCCATTTCGGCGTGATGGTCGAGATCCCTATGTACTTGGCCACGTCCTGGAGTTCGCAATTCCCAAACAGGGTGCAACACCTCTCCTTCTCGGGAACATTGTTCGAGCACTGGCTCAGGCTGCAGCCCTCCTGCTGATCGCAGGTCAGGCAAGTATGGCGGTGACGAGACAGGATTGGGGCCAGGTTCTCTTGCCGCTTTGCCCTGATTCTTTCATTTTCCGTGACAACCACCATGCCTGGCTTGACTTCCGTGCAGCATGAGGCTATCAGCTCGCCTGTTCCTTGTACCTCCACAACGCAAAGACCGCACTCCCTTGCAGGTACCCCAGGCATGGCGTTTTCTATTCTTTTGTCGCCCTGGTAGATTTCCCCTGCTGCTGCCGCCCCCCTTGCCGGAGGCAAATCCGGGTGACTGCAGAGGGTCGGGATGTAGATGCCGAGATTCCACGCTGCTTCAAGGATGGTTGTGCCCGAGGCCACTTCGACCTCCTTGCCGTTGATTGCGAGTCGGATTCGGCTCATGAAGGCTTTCTCTATAAAATCGTGAAACGATTTTATCTTACCACGAGTGGGAAATCGCCCCCGCCTTGCAGGCCTCCAGACAAGGAAGGGGCCTCCCGCTTGAGTTGGGTTTGCAGGGGCTGCACTCGTATCTCAATTTTTTCCTTTTCTCAGCGGCTACCATGGCCACGGGTTCTTCCCGCATGGGATCATTCGGATCCTCGTCCTCTACGATGAAAACCCTTGCAGGGCAAGCGCTTACGCAATCACGGCACCCGTTGCACAGATCCGTGTCGATGGTGATATAGAAATCACCGGCACCGTCCTCATATCCATAGTTCGCCAGCATGGCTGTCCCTCCCGGTCCCGTGAGCTGAAAACAAAGGTGTAGCAATGAGTTCCTAGATTCCGATTCGCTTCCTTTCCTCCTTCCTCCGGTCAACGATCAGCAGCCGCCTCCTTGGAGGCGATGGACCTTCCCGTTGGACTTGCCGGCTTTGCCTTTTAGGCAGAGAGCATGGGCGAAGAGGGCCGCCCCGGCAGCACCGGCGATCTGCGCGTCCCACGTCGTCTTGGCCGGCTCCAGACCGATCATAGCCATCAGTCGGGTGACGATGCCTTTGTTCTTTGCCATGCCGCCGGTGATGGCAAAGGCGGGAATCACGCTGATCCTTTCCACAAGGGAATAAATTCTTTCCGCCATGGCCCTGCAGTATGCGGCCAGCACTTCATTAGGTCCCCATCCGCTGCGAAGCAGGCCGGTGGCCTCCGACTTCGCGTAGACGACGCAGGTGTTCGAAACAGCTTCGGGCTCCTTTTCCACCATAAAAGATCGATCCCCGACCTCGGTGATGGGAATCCCGAGAAGATCGGCAAAGACCTCCAGACCGCGGCCCGTTCCCGCTGCACACTTGTCGTTCATGAGGAAGTTGGTCACCTTGCCTTTCTCATCACACTGGATGGCTTTGATGTCCTGCCCTCCAACATCAAGGACCGTGCGTACCGCCGGCCCATAAATGAAATTAGCGCCCCGGGCGTGACAGGCGATCTCCGTGATCGTTCGGTTTGCAAAGGGCACGTTGACCCGGCCGTAGCCTGTCCCGATGCAGTAGTTTATTCTGCCCTTCTTCATGTCCGTCCTCTCCAAAGCGAACGTGAGCGCATTCGTTGCACTGTTCGGGCTGTCCGAGCCCGTGCGCATGTTCCCGTAGGCGTAAATCTCGCCATCTGCCATGACAACCGCCTGCGAGCTCACAGAGCCCACATCAACACCCACCGAGATGTACTCTGCCCTTTGCCAATCCACATCGGGATTCACCCAGTTGCTCTCGGTCCATCTCCAGAATTCCTGTTTTTTCTCCTCCGCCATGTTGAACTCCTCCGGTGCTTCGCCGGTTCTCTCACTTGGCTAAATCTCCCCGGCCACAACCGCCGCGCCCGCCGCCATACCGTACTCCGGCTCTTCGGGGATCAGCAGGTCTTCAATCCCCAGCTGTTTTTTCACAGCCGTCACAAACCCGGGGTTGCGGCCCATACCGCCGATCATGACCACATCCTGGTTCACGCCGATTCTTCGGATCATGGAAACGATCCGATTGGCCATCGCATCGTGGATCGCTCTGCTGATATCCTCTTTGCTGGTTTTTGCGTGGATCAGTCCCACCACTTCGGATTCCGCAAATATCGCGCACTGGGCATTCATGGGAATTTCCCTCTCCGACTGAAGCGCCAAGGCTCCCAGTTCCGTCAAGTCCGTCTCAAGCGCCCGGGACATGGCCTCGATAAAAGACCCCGCGCCTGCCGCGCACTTCTCGTTGACGGCAAAGTCCAGGATGTTTCCACTCTCGTCCAACTTGGCGGCCCTTCCCTCTTCGGCGCCGACATCGACCACCGTTCGGGCACTCGGCAAGAAGTAGTTGGCCGCCTTTCCCATGGCCTTAATGTCGTTGACCAGATCCTTGGCCCTCGGCATGGCCTGTTTCACAGAGTCTCTTCCCGAACCTGTGCCGCAAATGCCTTCCACCATACCTGCCGTGAGGCCGGCATTCTCACAGGCCCTCTCAAAGGACTCGTAAATCGATTTTCTTTGGTCAAGGCCGGTAAGCACCTTGGCCTTGCCGATGATCTTTCCATCAGCCATGACAATGGTCTTGGTGTTTTTGGCGCCACAGTCAATTCCTGCCGTGATCACTTGCATAGCCTCCTTAAAACACTGTTCCATGTACCTATTCAGCGGATTGAAACACCCCCAAGGCGGTACCTTTGTTTTGCAGTTTCGAAAGGAATCCCAGGCCTGATGCTCATGAGGTTTTGGAAAAGCTAAACGGTTACCTGTTTTTTATATTCTACAAAGGAAATGATTTCAGGGATTACCGCGTGGAGGGGCTTTCAGTTTTTTCCTGGCAGCGCGAAGCTCTTGACGCAATTTCTCACGCCCGTTGCGGCGGGCCATCCTTTTCGTTGGGACTGCGGCTAAAGGATTTTGCGAAGGTTGATGAAGTCGCTTCTTCCAAATCCAAGGGTCTTAAAAAAAGACAGGATATCCGTGGAATCCCATCTCACGGACGTGTAGATATCATCGATCCCTTTTCCCTTGTAGTACTCAAAGATTTCTTCCGCAAGCCGCATGCCGATTCCTTGTCCCATGTACTTGGGATCCACGCCGAACATGGCAATCCAGGCACACTGATCGGCCCCGAAATTCCCGGATGTAATATGGCTGATCATGAAACCAACCACCTTCTTATTGATCACGGCAACAAAACTCGCGTCTGTCTCCTTTTCGACCTCTTCTCTCACGATGCGTTCAAAGTCGAGACGGGAAGGGACCTTGGTGATAGCCGCATCGATCCGGGCCACGGCTTCAGCATCCTCTTTCCTCAATCTCCTCACAACGATTTTGGGCAAAGCCGATTTCCTTCCTTGTTTTATCGAAATTCCCACCTAATCTATGCGTATGATTTTGACCTGATGATCGACCCAGTCCGGTGGCAGATAAACCCTTCCGCTGTTTCCGCTTAAACGGACCCTCTTCTCGATCATCTCCTCACCGTATACTTCGAACTTCACTTTGCCCTCAGGAATACCGACGGCGTAAGACCGTTCATCCTTCGATTTTTTTTCCCTCGGCACGTTCAAAACCCTTTCCCTTGAACTCATGGTTGCCGCGACTTCTTCTCCATCGGGCTCATCTCCCGCCTTGTCGATGGATCATCCCATCCCTGAGACATATCAAATTTTGTATCATCCCGACTTGTATTGGGATTTGCCAATATTATTCCTGATCCTGAATCACACTTTAATCACATTTTAGCTATAAAGTAACTGTATTCAGCTTAAAAAACGATGTCAAGGAAAAACTCGGTCTTGAACCCTTTCCTGAGATATCGCAGAATGCAAAAGTGCCGAAAGCTTTGGAGATCAGCCATGAGACAACCATTTGAAATCTATCTCGCCCCAACCTCCATCATCGACAGTGACCACTCAGACATCCTGCGCTTCAGCGCCGATACGCTGAAGGATTGCGGAAATGATGCAGTGACTCGCGCCACAAAGCTCTACTATGCCGTGCGTGACGGCATCCGGTATGACCCGTATTGCCCGTTTTATCGGCCGGAGCATTATCGGGCAAGCAACGTTCTGAAGAGCGGTCGTGGTTTTTGTGTCTGCAAAGCCTCTCTTCTCTGCGCTCTTGGAAGGGCTTGCGGCATCCCGTCCAGGGTGGGTTTTGCCGATGTGCGAAACCACCTGGCCACACGTCAACTCCTTGACATGATGGGCAATGACCTCTTTGTTTACCACGGTTTCACCGAATTCCACCTCGAGGGCAAATGGGTGGTGGCGACACCTGCTTTCAATGCCGAGCTTTGCAGGAAGCACAAGGTGGATCCGCTGGATTTCAACGGTCGGGAGGATTCCGTTTTTCAAGCCTTCAGTCTTGAAAAAAAGAAGTTCATGGAATACGTTGCCTATCATGGAAGCTATGCGGACATCCCCGTGGAGCGTATTCTGGAAGCTTGGAAAACCGCCTACACAGAAGAAAGGGTCATGAAATGGATCGAAGCGCTCGAGGGGAGGAGAGGCGAGCCCGTAAGGGATTTCTTTCAGGAGGAGAACCTCGGAGAATGAACTCAAACCCGCCCGTAAAGGATCCCCGAATCGCTAGGGCCATTGAAAGGAAGGCGGGTCACCTCTTTTGCTCCCGCCAGGGACAACATCTCCTTGACCTCCCTTTCGGAATAGGCACGGCCCTGCCTGGTATTGACGAGCATGTTCAGGGAGAACAGGGCAGGGAAAAGAGGGCCGTCAAGTGTGTCGGAGAGGAAAAAGTCATGAACGAGAATCAAGCCGTCGGACTCCAAGGCCGAGACAGCTTTTTTTATGACCAGGAGAGAGTCTCGTGGTCCCATGCTGTGAAGGACGTGCGAAAGCCAGACCACATCATAGGGACCGCCGATGTTGTCCTTCAGATAGTCCCCGGCCAGAAAACCTATGCGACCTGCAAGACCGGCTTCCTCGATGACCTTGAGGGCAAATGGTTTTGTGCCGGGCAGATCGAAAACCGTGGCTTTCATGTTAGCGTTGGCAAGGCAGAAGTGTACGGCAAAGGTCCCGGGCCCGCCCCCAAGGTCAAGGAGATGTCGCCTGTTGTAAAGATCGATCTCACCGGCCACTCGGGGCGCAACACGTCGCGCTTGGTTCGTCATCCCCAGAAGAAAGCTCCTGATTTCGTTCTTGGTCCTTTTCTTTTTTCTCGTAGGGATTCCTTTGCAGACCGCATCGGCAAGCCCAGCCCAGGAATGGACCAGGTGATGATGGTGCTTGATGATGTCCCCGACGTAAGAAGGCGACGACCCCACCAGGAAGGCCCTGCTTGGTTCCGTATTCATGAATTTCCCGTCCGCCTTTTTGAGAAGCCCCATCGCCGTCAGAGCATGTAGAAGGGCTTCCAGACCCCGCTCATCAGCGCCCGCCTTTCTCGCAAGTGCCGCAACCTCCCCTGGCGCCTCTTCCAGAAGAGTGAAAATGTCCAGCGCGATTCCTGCATGAAGAGCGAAGGACTCCCAATAAGCGCCTGATACCTCCACCAGTCTGCCGGCGTTCCAATATTCGACCGTCATACGCTATCCTTCATCAAACATTTCATTCAAAGATGTGGAAGAAAGGTAACCGTTTAGCTTTTTGAAATGCAAGTTTGCCGGTCCGAGCATGGGGATCACATTTTCTTTACACCCTACTGTCCGATTTTTTTTGCCCGTTGACAACAGAAATCCCCGTAAAACAAACTTGATTCGGCATCAGGAGGGTTTAGAATCATGCCCATGATTCCTCATTTTGACTATCTGGCCAGGATTTATGATCGTTTCGCAGGAAGACCCAATCTGGCCGTGCTAGAAGAATTGCTTGACCTCCCGATACGGGGGTGGATGCTTGATGTGGGAGGCGGCACCGGGAGGGTGTCTTATCCTTTCCTGGCTCATGCTCACAGAATTGTGATCGCAGACGCCTCTCTTCCCATGCTGCGCGCTGCCGGCAGGAAGGGTCGATTATTGACAGTGAAATCGTTGGCAGACTGTCTTCCTTTTCCCGAGAAAAGCTTCGAAAGAATCCTCGTCGTGGATGCTTTCCACCACTTTGAAAATGCGCAAAGATCCGTAGCTGAACTTGGCCGGGTGTTACAACAGGGAGGCCGGATTGTTATTGAAGAACCTGATTTGCGAAGAAGAGCTGTTAAAGCGGTCGCTGTCGCGGAAAAGCTGGCATTCATGAAAAGCCGATTTTTCCAACCCCTTTCCATTCTGAAAATGCTGACGGAATGCGGCCTTTCCGCCAGGATGACCAATTCAGATGGATTCAGAGTCTGGATTGTGGCAGACAAGCCTCCTCCCTAGATGCTCCGTAACGGCCCGATTTGTTTGATGATCAAGAGCGGCGGATCGAAGATTGAGGAAGCCGACTTTAGTCTTTCGAGCCTTTTTGGAAAATCCTGGTCAACTTCTCTAACGGTCCAGGGGCTTTCGACATCTCCTTGATTTCGGTGAGCGCCTGTTCTTCCGCTCGCCTGTCTTCAAGAGGAACAATGGTCTCGATGGGGACATCCTTGATCTTTTTCAAACAGTCTGCCAGGGCTGTTTTTCTTGAGTCGCCCACTCCAAAGTACTTTTCGTCCGACTCCCTGATCAAGAGATTGGGGACAGCCACGAACCGGTTGCCGGCCGACCCGCCAAGGGATTCGTAAATGTCTATATACAGATTCCCCTCGCTGCGAAACAATTTGAACTTGTGAACCCGTGCAAGGATCTCTTCACTGCCCAGAATTCCCATGTTCGCACCCTTATGTAACAGATCTCGATTATTCCCCTGCTGGGATGGACTCTTTATTTTTATACAGCACGAGCCCGCGCCCAAACAAGACAAAACGGAGAGAAAACCGCACAAGGCACTGTTCGTTTGAAAAAAGGAAGGGCCCCTGAATTTTTGGCTGCCTAGGGAGGGAGGTCATTCAGGGGCCGCAAGAGGAATGAAAGGAGGTATCGTTAGCAATAATTACATACAAATATATTCAAGTCAAGCATTATTTTTATTATCTAAACATTTTTTTTGTTCCGGCAGCTTTTCAAGAAGTGAAATTCAAGACTCCTATTGGAGTCCCAATAAAGAAATTTGGGATGGAACCTCTTTGTTTCACCCCGGTAGAGGGAAATCTGGAATAGGGCTCAACATGTGCCAAAGTGCGAACAGTGACCAAAAATCGCATCCTCTGTGCTTTCTTCTCAACCAAAGAGGCACGTGCTTGCAAAAAAAACACAACTTCTTGAAGTTGCGCCCGGAATCCTTGGTTTGGTGCGGAAGGGGGGACTTGAACCCCCATGTGCCTGCGCACACTAGACCCTGAACCTAGCGCGTCTACCAGTTCCGCCACTTCCGCACACAAAGGAATTGATATTT
>JAWOJI010000146.1:0-6249 GCA_046481735.1 Desulfatiglandales bacterium
CCCAGGTTTTTAGCAGGGTTTAAATGTGATTTCAAGCCATCTTTTGGTATCATGGCCATGAGAAACCACCGCATGAATGAAGGAGGATGTCGCCATGCCGAACGTACTCGTTACAGGAAGCAATCGAGGCTTGGGGCTGGAATGGGTCAAGCAGTACGCAGAAGAGGGATGGCGGGTCTTCGCCACCTGCCGCCATCCCCTGGAAGCCGCCGAACTGCAGGATCTTGCCGCTCGACACAAGCAGGTCACCATCCATCGCCTGGACGTGACACGGCCGGAGGAGATAAACGCCCTCGCTGTCGAATTGATGAAGGAGCCTATCGATGTCCTGGTGAACAATGCAGGCGTCTATCTCGAAAAATACCGGGACGTGGCGCTCGAAAAAATCTGTTATGACCAATGGCTCTACACCTTCCAGGTGAATACCCTCGGCGCCGTCAGGGTAACCCAGGGCTTTTGCGAGCATGTAGCCCGGAGCGGTAAGAAGCTTGTGGCCATCATCAGCACACACATGGCCAGCATTGCCGATATCGCTTCTCCCGGCGCCTACTACTACCGCTCTACAAAGGCTGCCTTGAATGCGGTTATGGAGGGCCTCGCCTTCGAGTTGAAACAGAGAAGCATCGGCGTTCTTCTTCTTCACCCCGGATGGGTGAAAACCCGCATGGGAGGAGAGGGAACCTCCTTGATGCCCCCTGAAAGCGTGCGCGGCATGAGGTCCCTCGTAGATCGTTTTACCCTTGACTCCTCCGGCCGCTTTGTCCGTTATGACGGCATTGAGATGCCGTGGTGACGGATTCCCTCATCGGGAAGGGAAAAAACTTGGGGGTCTTTCAAAGCAGTATTGCCTTGAGTAAACCGGGATGGATTTCCCTCTGCAATCATTCTCCCACTCGCTGAGAACCGTCGCGCCGGTTTGTGAAGAAACCCTTTCGGAGAAAGGCTCCAGGCGCTTGGAAAAGAGAGCGTCCATCTCAGCGAAAAGGATCCTGTCATCGGTTTTCACGGAAACAATGCCTTCGGCCGCCAGAATCTCGCACAGGCCGTCAACAAGCCCTTGGTTAACCATCCTCCTTTTCTTGTGGCGATCTTTGTAGGTGTAAGGATCCGGGAAGTGGATGAATGTCTTTTGAACCTTCTGCCGCCCCATCATGGAAGGAATGGAGAGGTTCACATTCCCATGAAGCAGGAGAAGATTGGGGAGGCGCCTGTAGGTCGGGAAGTAGGTTTCAGCGATTTTGCCGCGAAGCTCGATCCCGATAAAAAATATGTGGGGGTAAAGGGTTGCCAGCCCGGCAAAAAACTCCCCTTTTCCACAGCCAAGGTCCAGCCAGATCTCACCTCCTCCATGGGTGCGATAGGGTTCGATCCAATGATCGGCTGAAACTACAGTGCTGCACTGGTAAGGATCTGCATGTCTTCGAATGCGTTTGCCCATTTCGTTCCGGTCTCAATCAAAAGCTGCTGAGACAAGAGTATAGGTTATTCTCCGAAACGGTGCAATCCGCTCGTGGCCAGGTGTCTGCTAAAGGAGACTTTGGATCTCCTGGTTGTTCGCCCTGATCCTGGAATCCCTGTAGGAGAAGCTGACAGCCAGGGAATCTGCCGCCCTGTTGTAAGCACCGGCATTCCTTTCATCCAGAACGACGAGCGTTAAGAGAATTCGATCAAAGGCTTTTTCATTGATGCGGTGGAGGGACTTCATCATGGGGCTCATGTTGCTGATGGACAGATTCAGGCTTCCTTTGCTTTGCTCCACAGGGTTTTGAAATTCCAATGATCCTTCCGCCCCTACCTTGGCGCCGAACACATTCAGTGAACAGCGCTCAAGGACGGCAACCGCCTGTTGATCTCCCCACAGGGTGTAAAGGCGATTCACGACACTCACAGGCGCCCGCGATTCCCCGGACCGGCCTTTAAGCATGAAGTTCCTGATCGCAAGAAGTATATCGGCCTCTTTGATGATCGGTTCACCCGTAACCTTCACCTCCCTTGCCCGAATCTGAAAAGCCCCGTCTCCTGAAGTAACTCCTTGACGATCCTTCCCCTTCTTGGCACTCAAACGAAAGGACAGGTCCATGCCAAGGACGGTGAAGAGCTCTATCCCGTTCATGACGGAGTAGATTTCATCGGCTCTGAACGTGACATGCGCTTCACCTTCATTCCTGGCTTCGATCACACATCCCTTAATGACTGTTCTGGCGCCGGCGCCGTTCAAATGGAAATCGAAGGGCTTGGAGATGAAGCGCTTCTGCGAAGCCTGCAGATCGAAATGGATTTTGTCTACAAGCTCCAACCGCTCCCGGGTCGCATGATTCGTGAGGGAAAGGCCGTGAATACACCCGCGGTCACGGGACAACCCCCCGAACCATGAAAAGCTTACCTTCTCCACGTTGACGGTGAACGGCTCATTCGATGCCTGGATCAAGGAACCCTTTAAAGCCTTTTCAAATTTGCCGTGCACACGGTTTTTCCAAACAAAAAACGCTGAGCAAAAAATCAAAAGCAAAATCCCTGCAATCCGGGCTCCGTTTCTAAGGTTCCTGCTCACCAGCAGCGACCTTGCCGATGGTGTCTTGAGGCCGGCCTTGCAAGAGAAATCCGCCCCATTGCCGGGGGTTTCTTCCGTTTGACTCCCCCGAATCAGGACATACCCCTTCATTCTTTGAGCTCTATCTTTTACAGGGTCGCCCGTGGCCTTGACTATAGTGAATGCGTTGCCGCATTTCCTGCATGTCGGCGTAGCCCCTTTATCAGGAATTTTTTCCGGCTTGATCGGATAGATTGCGTAACAGTTGGGGCAGGATACTTCCATGGCGTTCATCCTTCTTGAGCTGAAACCAGGGGTTTTCCCGGAAAGGGATTCACTTGAGAAAGCTTTCTTTCAGGGTTCTCATTTTTTGCTCCCTAATTCTTTCGGGACTTGAAGTTCCGCTCTGGTCGTCCTCCATACCCCCTTTTTTTAGGATGTTCCTTCGCTCAACATCGCCGATTCGAAGGGTGACAATGTGATTTTCCAAATGATCCTCCGGGGAATCCAGCAGCTTTTTCAGAACCGCACGCTCATCCTTGTCGACCCTTGTGTCTGAATCAAGGTCGAGTGCGAAACGACTGCCGCCCTTGTTGTCTCTGGCTATGATGGTGATCCTGATATCACAGGGATCGCTCCTGTTGATCACATCGCAAAGAATCACGATTTGCCCTGAACCGTTAAGGCCGTCTTCGTGTTCCCGAACCATTCGCAGGTTGGACACAATGGTCTTTTCGTCCCGATACAACTGCCCGGCGTGAACCAGAAGCACGGCTTCCCCCGGCTGGTTCTGGTATTTCGGGAAGGTCTTTTCAAGGTCAACGCTCCGCAAGGGCACGGAAACGCTGCCATTTGCCTTGCGGCAGACCATATGGATTCCCTCCAGCGACGCCATCTGGCAATAGATGGCCTCACCGTTTCGCATGTAGATCACTTTCACAGGGTCGAACGCTTCTTCGCCGGAAGCAACCGGTGCGAATGAAGCAGCAAGAAAGCACACATACAGCAGAAGGGTTTTTCTTCTCATACTCTTGTTCTTCCCTGGTTCATCCCAGGTATAGTTATGGTGGACTTTCTGTAACTATGCAATAAAGATACCATTTTGTGTGAACGGGGTTCTCCGTCCCAAAACGCAGCATTCATGAGGCGCATCCAGGAACCTGGGCGCTGCAATAGAAGAAATCGTGGGAGCAGAAGTGCGAAAATCGTCATTTTTTTGACTTTCTTCGGTGAAAAAGTCGGAGGGTGAATGTGGGCCCATCCCTTGGGCGCCTGAATCCACCGTCAATTCGGGTTCACTGAGATGATGCCTTGACGGTGGATCAGGCTCGCACTTTTGCTCTTCCCAAAGAAAATCCCTTGTGGTATCTGCATCCTCGATGCTTTCATCAAGGAGGTTGACCTATTCCATGACAGCAGAATCGAACAAAGTGATCTATTCCATGATCCGGGTCAGCAAGTACTACGACAAGAAACCCGTGCTCAAAGACATTTCCATTTCCTATTTCTACGGCGCAAAAATCGGGGTTTTGGGCCTGAACGGGTCAGGCAAGAGTTCCCTCCTGCGCATCTTCGCAGGGGTGGACAAGGAATTCAACGGCCAGACCATCCTCTCTCCTGGTTACTCTGTCGGGTTTCTGGAACAGGAACCCCAACTGGATCCTAACAAGAAGGTCAGGAAAATCGTGGAAGAGGGCCTGCAGCATGCGGTGGATCTCCTTGATGAATGGAACCGAATAGGCGAAAAGTTCGCAGAACCCATGTCTGAAGAAGAAATGAGCGCACTCATAGATCGCCAAGGCCAGGTGCAGGAGAAAATCGACGACCTGGATGCCTGGGACCTGGATTCCCGCCTCGAAATGGCTCTCGATGCGCTTCGATGCCCCCCCGGAGAAACAGAGGCCGGGATCCTCTCGGGAGGAGAAAAGCGACGGGTCGCCCTGTGCCGCCTGCTTTTGCAAAAACCGGACATTCTTCTTCTCGATGAGCCTACCAATCATCTCGACGCCGAATCCGTGGCTTGGATGGAACAGCATCTCAAGCGCTATCCCGGCACAGTCATCGCCGTCACACATGACCGCTATTTCCTCGACAATGTGGCGGAATGGATCCTGGAACTGGACAGGGGAGAAGGAATTCCCTGGAAGGGAAACTACAGTTCCTGGCTGGAACAGAAGCAGGCCAGGCTCAGGATGGAGGAAAAGAGCGAGAGCAAGAAGCAGAAGACACTCCAGCGCGAGTTGGAATGGATCAAAATGACACCCAAGGGAAGACATGCGAAATCAAAAGCGCGCATTCATGCCTACGAAACCCTGGTGGGGCAGGAGGGAGAAAAGAGAGAAAAGGATCTGGAGATCTTCATCCCACCCGGACCAAGGCTTGGAAGCCTCGTCATCGAGGCCGAACACCTTGCCAAGGCTTATGATGATCGACTCCTCCTTGACGATCTCTCCTTCTCCATTCCGCCGGGTGCGATTGTGGGCCTGGTCGGACCGAACGGCGCCGGTAAGACCACGCTTTTCAGGATGATCACCGGTCAGGAGGAACCCACTGCCGGAACCGTACGGATCGGCGAAACGGTCCAGATGGCTTACGTGGACCAGAGCCGCGATGTTCTCAAGCCCGAACAGTCAATATGGGAAGCCATATCAGAGGGGCAGGACTCCATCCGGCTCGGCGCCCGCGAGGTAAACTCGCGAGCCTACGTGGCCCGTTTCAACTTTTCCGGAACAGACCAGCAAAAAAAGGTCGGCCTTCTCTCCGGCGGGGAACGAAACCGGGTGCACCTGGCCAGGATGCTCAAGTCCGGCGCAAATGTGCTTCTCCTCGACGAACCGACCAACGATCTGGACGTGAACACCATGCGGGCCCTGGAGGAAGCCCTGGAGAACTTCGGCGGATGCGCACTCGTCATCAGCCATGATCGCTGGTTTCTTGACAGAATCGTGACTCACCTTCTCGCTTTTGAAGGGGAGAGCAAAGCCGTCTGGTTTGACGGCAACTACACGGAGTATGAATCGGACAGGCGGGCAAGACTCGGTGAGGCCGCCTCCCAGCCACACCGCATCAAGTACCGGCACTTGACCAGAGCCTAGGGCGCCGCAAAGAATCAAAACACGAACGGCAAAAACAACGGTAAGCAGAATCTCTACAGGTTGAGTCGATGATCCGGATCACGCCCAGCATTGCCATTGACGAGACCGAAATTGAATGGGCTTTCATTCGTGCCTCAGGTCCAGGGGGCCAGAATGTAAACAAGGTGGCCACGGCCGTGCAGCTCCGCTTCCCCGCAGGGTCCTCCGCTTCCCTTCCGGAGGATGCAAGGGCGAGGTTGATCCGCCTTGCCGGCAAACGAATGAGCAAGGAGGGCATCCTGGTGATTGATGCCCGTCGCTTTCGCACGCAAGAGCAAAATCGCCGGGATGCCATGGAAAGGCTCATCGAGCTCCTGCAAAGGGCAGCCAAGAAACCCCGAAAACGAATCAAGACAAATCCTACGGCAGCCTCTCGGTTGAGGCGTTTGGCTTCAAAACTTCAAAGGGGGCAAACCAAGAAGGCCCGACGAAAAGTCCGCAGCCCCGACGAATAGAGCGTTGTCCTGTGACCCGTCCGCTCTGCAGCCACACAGATTTTTGACATTGCCCATCGATCAGTAAGCAGTAGGAAGTAGGCCGTATGCAGCGAAAAGCACTGCTCCCTCCTTACCACTTGCTGCTTAC
>JAWOJI010000155.1:0-3397 GCA_046481735.1 Desulfatiglandales bacterium
CAGATCAGGAAGCTGGAGAAGAAGATGAAAGAGGCGGCAAAAAAGATGGAGTTCGAAGAGGCTGCGAAGTGGCGGGACGAGATCAAGGCCCTTGAAGACCTTCAGCTCTCGGCCATGGGCTGAAAGATCGAGGCGGAAACGCGGGAGTCTGAGGGTTAATCAATGAAAGGTAGTAAAATAGGTCATTTTACGTTATGCTTGTTTCGCTTTAAAGGACAGGCAATGAGCCTAAATCCACCGTCTAATTCCGGTTCGTTGAATTGAATCAAACGGTTGGATAGGATTCCTGATCACCAGGAAGGCGTCAGATGCAAGGCTTCCGATATCCCGAGGAATGAGGCGTACAGGCTGGTACGCCGCAGTGACGAGGGATGTTTACCCGCCTCTGGAGGGAGGGTAACGCAGCAGATGATGCCTTGATGGTGGATCAGGCAATGAGCAGACACGCTCGTCGAAGTAGCGAGAGGCCGAATCATGGAAACCAACGAGGACATCCCCAAGGAAAAAAAGAAGATCGCCAAGGAGATTGAAGCCATCTTCGAAAAGTTCTATGCCGGGAAAGCGGCTTACTCCAAAGGGCACTTCTACAAAGGCGAGTTTTACCTCCGAACAGACTACCTTCTTGTGGTGGTCAATCGGAGCAATGACATTCTGGTCAGTTTTGCGGATCACACGCGGCCGAGCTACGCCGCCCTTTTCTCGTTCATGATCGAAGACATCAAGGGAACGAACCTGTACGTGTGCGAGGACTACAGGACCGACGAAGAAGGGAGCATGGTGTTCGACGAAATGGACGGCAGCAGCACGGCGGCGATTATATGGGATGAGAAAGAGCGCTACTACAACATGCTCCGGAACAAGGTGGAAAACATCGTGATCCAGAGGCTCAAGAAAGGTAAGAAATGAAGGGGAAGCTCTCCTGGGCCGGCCGATTTTGGACCGTTTTGCCGTTTTTTGCACCTCACCACTGCTATCTGCCTAGTCATTCTTCCATAATGTAATTCATATAACTTCACTCCCACTGACATTTCCTCAGTATTTTTTCCCATGGCCCACATCTTGCTATCCCTGGTTGTCTCACAATGGCGCCCATCCCCCCAGTCCTATGCCGAAACAGGATCGGGATAAAGGAGGTTGCCTGACTGACAACCTGGAGAACCTAGCATAATGGCCATGACCATCAGCCGCTTCCTGCAGTGGAAACCGAATGTGTTCCTGTATCGCAAGTTGGGTTGGCGTTTCACCTCTTCGTACCTCTTCTTCCTCGGCAGCCTGTACTTCATGCTGCGGCGGCAGGAAAGGGAAAACATCGCCTGCTCCGTCCAGGCCGTGTTCGGGGCCAAGAAAACGCCTTCCGAACTCAAGAACCTCAACAAGCGGATTCTTCAAGGCATCCTGTCCCACTACTTCGAAAAGGTCTTCAACGCCTACGAAGGACTCCCTGCGCTGACCTCCTTTATGTCGGACCACATCCGCGCGCCGTCCATTCACAAGGTGGAGGAAGCCTTGAAGAGGAAGAAAGGGGCCCTTTTCGTGACAGGGCATTACGGCGGGGTCGAATACATCCCCATCTTTCTTGCCATGCACGGCTTTCCGGTCTCGGTGTTGTTCAAGTGCGCCACCAGCCAGCTGCAGGAAACCCTCGAGAGGCGGGCGCAAGAACTGGGAATCAACGTGATCGACCCGTCTCGGGAAAACGCCCTGGGCGCCGTTCTTCAGAATCTTCGAGAAAACCGGGTGGTTTTCACCCAATGTGATGAGATCGAGGCATGGAAGCCTTCCCGGAAAGAAGAGATGCTCTTCCTGGGCAAACGAATCGGTGTAGACAGAACCCTCACCCTTCTCCAGAGAAGGAGCGGCGCCGAGATCGTTTTCGGCCTCCTCCAACGGCACAACCTTGACAATTACCTGTTCGTTATCGAAACATACCACGGCAGTGCTTCCCGATCGGGGACCGTGCCATGCTCCCCTGCAGCAGCCCTCCTGAAACTTTTGGAGCACTACATCTACACATGCCCGGAAGCGTGGTATCAATGGAAGCACCACGCAAGCCTGAAGCCATCCACTCTCCCGCACGAGGCTTCTAGGGATACAGTCCCTGTGCCGTTTCTCAAGCCCTCCTTCCGAACAACCTGATCGGGCCCCTTGGGGGGTTCCGCTCAGGAAAAAGACGCATCACTTATGTTCAAACACCGTTTTTGCCGTGCCGTCCGAGCAAATGAAAGCCCGTGTCACTTGCAGGCTGGGCAAAGTTATGCTGAAAAAAGGCAATAGGATTCCCACATTCCCCCTCCAAGTGCCACCCCGATGGTCGGGGATAGAGCATCAGCACTGATAATCCCTTGGAATTCATAGTCTTTTATTCCAACACCCTTTTGGCAGACCTTTTGCTATGTCAGAGGCACAGGGTAGCTTCAGCTTTTCGAAACAGGCGGACGCAACGCCGGAATGGGCCTCGGAAATTGGTAAGGAAACTGCTCAACATACAGCACCGTTTCAACCCCCTTCATCTCTACTGCCGCTTTGTGCAGAAGGGGTTGACCAGAGAGACCTCCATGATGATCTGTCGGGCTTACGAGGTTCTGGTTTTTTTCTGGATGAGCTACCTGATAAAAGTATTGATCCGTGGTTACTGCTGCATCAACCCTTCGTGCTCTGTTCGCGAGCAAATGAGAAAGGCTTGATCCGGCAGGTTGCTGTAGAACACCTGCCGTGATTCTTTCAGGGGAGAGGATGTCAAGGATGCCCTACCTGACACTCAAGGAATACAGGGACCTCAAGCCGAAGGATGTCTCCCGGCGTCTTCAAGAAGAAACCTGCAAAATGGCTCTTCCCCCCAAACAGGCAAGCATAAAATCAAGAAAGTCTCCATTGAGCTGCGCCCTTTCGAGCCTCGTCAGGCCTTTCCGCAAAAAACTCCCCCCTTCGGTTCTCCGCTGATCCATCCTCAGTTACGCTGTGCGTCTCTTCTTTTTCGCGCCCTTCTTTGTTGCGGTAGGAGCGCCTCGGGAGCACGTGGGGGTGTTTGTTTTCAATGCTCGGTAGGTGACCCACGCTCCCAGGAGGATGAACGGAATCGAGAGGTACTGGCCCATGGTGAAAGGCGATGTTTCGGGCGAAAGGGTCTCCCACTCCTTAAAGAATTCCGTGAAAAAACGGCCCGAGAAGTAGAGAAGGAGAAAGATACCTGCAAGCAGGCCCAAAGGACGATCTTCGCCGAGCCTTCTGTCCGTGAGGTAGAGAATCACAAGAACCCCGAGACCCAGGAGAGCCTCGTAAACCTGGCTTGGGTGACGCGCCGGCACCTGGTCGAGAGGCAGGCCATGGTCGTACAGGGATCTCGGAAATTTCACGGCCCAGGGGAGATCCGTCTGCCGGCCCACCACTTCGCTGTTCA
>JAWOJI010000160.1:0-5105 GCA_046481735.1 Desulfatiglandales bacterium
CTCACGCCCTTGTGGTCCGACTTGGGGTCGATGAACACCTTGAACGCTTTAAGTCGTTTATGAGCCGCCTCCGGGGTGAGGGTCTGATAACTGTAGTCCTCCGTCCTTTTCCTGTAATCCAGAGCGGAGTCCTTTCCGGCTTTGGCCTTCTCTTCTCTGAGGAGAATGCTCGAGTCGATTTCAAGGGCTCGGGAAAGCTGCAGGATCACTGCAACGGAAGGGATCACTTCCCCCTTTTCAATCTGAGAGATATGGGTCGCGCTGAGGCCGGTTTCGTTGGCAAGGCTCTTGAGGGTCATGTTCTTTTCTTTTCTGAGCCGCATCAGCCTTTTTCCGAAAGGCAGAGGTCCTTTGTTCACAGGCATGGTTCATTCCCCCTTTCTGTGCATCGATTTTCTCCGGTCAGTCCATCTCCTTGCCTCGGTACAACCGAACCATCCTGATCACAAAAGCGATAACCCCCACGGCACTGATGAGAATCATGAGATTGGAGGCAAAAAAGGTCATGACAAAAGAGAAGGGGTCATTCAGGCGGTAAGCCGCCGCCAGAAGGCGGATTCCGAAAACCAGGAAAAGGGCGCTGACCGTGAGAAGAGCGCCATACTTGAGCCACCGCCCAAGAACATAGAGGTCTACCATCCGGGTTGACCGTGCTTCAAGGCGCGGAGCGTGGAAATAAGCAGATCATCGCAAGCGGTGTAAGGGTCCTTTTCACCGGCCACAACGGCATCCACGGCTTTGTCGAATTCGCCGCTCTCCAACAGGCTCTCCAGAACCTCCTGAACCAGTCGATTCCTGACCATTTCCGCCAGGTCCTCACGAACCCGTTCTTTCTTTTTGCCAAGGTGTTTTTCCTGGCTTGCGTTCAAGAGGTATTCTCTGTGCTCTTCGATGGTTTCCAGGAGCTCCATTACGCCGCGGTCAAAGACAGCTTCCGCTTTGAGGATAGGAGGTTTCCACCCCCCTTTCTCGTACTTCTCATGACCCATGTCGACCATCTGACGCAGTTCGTTGAAGGTTTTGTCGGCCCCTTCCCTATCCGCCTTGTTGATCACGAAGACGTCACCCACCTCCAGGATTCCCGCCTTGATGGCCTGGATGTCATCTCCCATTCCCGGGATAACCACGATCACCGTGGTTTGGGCGCTTTTGACCACGTCAACCTCGTCCTGTCCCACCCCGACGGTTTCTACGATAACGTAGTCTTTGCCCATGGCGTCGAGTACATCGATGGCGCTTCGCGTTGACTGGGAAAGCCCTCCGAAATGGCCGCGCGTGGCCAGAGAACGAATGAACACGCCGTCGTCCAGGCTGTGTCGCTGCATCCTGATCCGGTCCCCCAGGATGGCGCCGCCGCTGAAGGGACTGGTGGGATCTACCGCGAGGACGCCCACACTTTTCCCGCTCTGACGGTAGTGGTTCACCATCTGATCCACCAGGGTGCTTTTTCCCACTCCGGGAGCCCCCGTGATGCCGATCACATAGGCCTTCCCCGTGTGGGCGTAAAGGGCCTTCAAGACCTCCCTGACCTCTGGCACCTGGTCGTCGATATCCCGGATGAGCCGCGCTACGGTTCGCACGTCCCCTGCAATCACTTTTTCTACGGCACTGGACATAGTTCTTAATTTGACCTCGGTTTCACGTTTGCTCTGATCCACGCGACGATATCATCCAGTTTGGCGCCGGGCGTGAAGATCTCTGCAATGCCTTGCGCTTTCAGTTTGGGAATATCGTCATCAGGGATGATTCCCCCGCCCACGACCATGATGTCGTCCACAGCCTTTTCTCTCAGGAGTTTGACCACCTCGGGGAACAGGTACATGTGGGCGCCCGCCAGGCTGGACAACCCGATCATGTCCACATCCTCCTGAATGGCGGCCTTGACGATGGAGTCCGGCATTTGATGAAGCCCGGTGTAGACTACTTCGAACCCTGCGTCCCGGAAAGCCCTGGCAATGATTCTCGCTCCGCGATCATGCCCGTCCAGTCCGGGTTTTGCAACCATCACCCTGAGTTTTCGATCTCGCACCATCATCCCCCCAGTCGTAACAGTGAGCAGTGTTCAGCGTTCAGTATGCAGTTCGTAAATCGGTCAGGTCATGAGGTCATAAGCGAAGCCTGCAAGGACCGTACTGCATACTTACTAATCATCCCTGATCACTGATCACTGATTCCCCGTGCGCCGTGCACCGTGCACCCTGCACCCTGCACCCTGCACCCTGCACCCTGCACCTTCTTAATATATCCCCGGATCCCGGTATTCACCGAAGACCCCGCGAAACACATCACAGACCTCCTGAAGGGTGGCGTAAGCCTTGACCGCTTCGATAATCGGGCCCATGACGTTCTTTTCCGACACGCACGCCTCCCCCAGCTTTTCAAGAGACTCCCTGACCCTGCCGTTGTCCCGTTCCGTCTTGATCCGGCGGGTCTTTTCAATCTGGATCTTCTCAAGGGCTTCGTCGATCTCAAGGATTTCCACGGGGGGTCTTTCTTCGGTTGCGTACTTGTTGACGCCCACCACCGTCTTTTCCTCTTCATCGATTTGCCTTTGATAATGGTACGCTGCATCGGCAATCTCTCGCTGGGGATAGTTCTTTTCTATCGCAGAAAGCATGCCGCCCATCCCATCGATTTTCTCGATAATCGCAAGGGCTTCCTCTTCCATCCGATCGGTCAGGGCCTCCACAAAATATGCGCCCCCCAGGGGATCAATGGTGTTGGCAACCCCTGATTCTTCCGCAATAATCTGCTGGGTCCTCAGCGCAATGGTGGCAGCCTCCTCGGTTGGGATGGCGAGCACCTCGTCCAGAGAGTTCGTATGAAGCGACTGGGTGCCTCCCAGCACCGCGGCCAAGGCTTGCAGGGCCGTCCTCACAATATTGTTGTAGGGCTGCTGTGCGGTGAGGGAGCAGCCGGCAGTCTGGGTGTGAAATCGGAGCCACCACGATCGTGGGTCCCGAGCCTTGAAACGATCTTTCATGATCTTGGCCCACAGGCGCCTTGCGGCTCTAAGCTTCGCGATCTCCTCAAAGAAATCCAGATGAGAATTGAAGAAGAAGGAAAAGCGAGGAGCAAAATCGTCCACAGGGAGCCCCCGTTCGATAGCCGCCTGGGTGTAGGCGATGCCGTCGCCCAAGGTGAAAGCCAGTTCCTGGACGGCGGTGGACCCGGCTTCCCTGATGTGATAGCCGCTGATGCTGATGGTGTTCCACCTCGGGACCTCCCTGGTCCCGAATTCCACGGTGTCCGTGATCAAACGAAGAGAGGGGATGGGAGGACACATGAACGTTTTTTGGGCAATGAACTCCTTCAGCATGTCGTTCTGAATGGTTCCGCCGATCCTTTTCCGGTCGATGCCCCTTTTTTCCGCCATGGCGATGTACATTCCCCAAATGACTGGCGCCGGGGGGTTGATGGTCATGGAGGTGGTGATCCTTTCCACAGGAAGCCCCTCGAAGAGGTCCTCCATGTCCATAATCGTGTCGACGGCCACACCGCATTTGCCGCATTCTCCCCGGGATCTCGGCGACTCCGAGTCATAGCCCATCAAGGTGGGCATGTCAAAGGCGGTTGAAAGCCCGGTCTGCCCGGCATTGACAAGCACGTGGAAACGCCGGTTCGTGTCCTTGGCAGTGCCCAGGCCTGCGAACATCCGCATGGTCCAGAGGCGGCCACGGTACATGGACGGCTGCACCCCCCGCGTGAAGGGGTACTCGCCGGGAAACCCCGTGTCTCGCTCGAAATCCTGATTTCTTACGTCCTCCGGGGTGTAGAGGCGTTTGATTTCCTGATCCGAGACCGTGGAAAACCTTTTGAGACGCTCAGGCGTGACGGAAAAAACATCCTCCAGATTCTTTTCCCATTTCTCGCGCTCTTTCCTGATGTCGTCCATGATCTTCTGGTTGTAAGTCAAAGGCATAGGATTTCCTCTCTTCAAAAGCCCGTCACTCTTGCCTGACCGATAACATGGTCGGCCACCACAAACCCCGCCTCCCCGCTTGTTCCGTAATAAACCCGGCACATCTCGGCGTCCCTCACCCGTCTTTCCATCGAGGGCCGCCTTCCGGGATTCCTGTCCCCCAGGATCTCAAGGCTTTCACAGGAAGCTTTGACTGCTGCGCCTGAGGCAAAAATCTTGGCCGACGCGGCTTCCTTTTCATAGTTCTTTCCTTGGTCCTTCAACCATGCCGCCTTCAGAACGAAAAGCCGTGCAGCTTCCGTTTCCACGGCCATGTCCGCGAGTTTCCACTCCACAGACTGGGAGATCGATCCGCGCTCCTTTTCTCTTTCGACCGCGCTCAAGGCCTCCTTCAGAGATCCCTCTCCGATTCCGGCGGCCAAAGCTCCGACAGCCATCCACGCCTCCCGCAAGGTCGAGTGGAGAAGGACCTGCCCTCCATCCCTTCCGGCCATCAGGTCGCCGACTTCGACGCGCCTGTTGTCAAAGACCGCCTCCGCAATGCCGGAGAAGAAAATGCCCCCCTGTTCGAGCGTCTCTCCCCTTCTCAGGCCCTCCGCCCGCTCCAGGTCGACGATAAGGGCGGCCGGGCAGTCGTCCTGTTGAAAAAGGGCGGGGACGATGCCGAAGGAAACGCCGCGCGGGAAAAAGCTTCCCTCCCCGTTCACAAGCCCCTCTCCTGCAGTCGTGAGCGCGGTGAAACGATTCGTTCCCGAAAAGGTGGACCCGATCAAGGCGAAAGAACCGGTCTTTTCCCCTGTCGCACAGGGAAAAAGGAATTCAAGTACTGTCCAAAAGCATGGATGTTCAACTTCACCAATCCTGCCGGTCTGGTTGCCCAGGCTTTGAGCGACCGGGGCTTCGAGCGTGTTGTCGGGATTTGTGACGGCGCGAACCTTGCCCAGCATGCTGTTGCCAACTGGCTCATGGTTCATCCCAATCGCCTGCGCCCGCAGGTCTTTGGCCTTAATCACCTTTCCTGGACGCGCAGTATTTTGATGGATGACCGCGAAGTCTTGCTGCCTCTCCTGGATGAGCCCGCCTTCCTGGCAGGTAGCGACATTCGCGTCTTTGAACCGGAACTGGTCAAACGCTTTGGCATGTGGCTGAACGAATATCTGTACTACTATTATTACTCTGACAA
>JAWOJI010000287.1:0-13386 GCA_046481735.1 Desulfatiglandales bacterium
CTTTGGGAAATACTCTCCTCTCCGCTGAGGTCGATAATCAAATCCAGATCCTCTTGATGGAGGGTTTTCGTGAGTTTCTTGGTCACGATGGATGGCTTATGGCCGCTGTCGACAAAGGCGACGATCACCGGCCGGATTTCTTGGAAGGCGTGCCTTTCGAAACGATCAATGAACCGTTCGCATTTTTCCCCCGGACCGATCACTATGATATTCAGCGTGTTTTTTCGTGTCTTTTCCATGGGGGAGGTATAGGACAAAGGGGGCGGAAAATCAAGAGGGGAAGGGGGTCATCAAATAGAGCAGGGCGGTCGCAGAGGAAAGATCATTCTGAATGTGCTCCCCTTGCCGAGGGCGCTGAGCACTTCGATCTTTCCGCCGTGTTCCCTTACGATCTCATGCACCACGAGCAATCCGAGACCCGTGCCGTCCGTGCCTTTGGTGGAGAAGAACCGGGTGAAGATTTTCTCGGAGGTGGAATCGTCCATGCCGATGCCGTCGTCTTCGACTTCCACCATGAAATGATGGGGGTCAAAATAGTCCGCCCTAACAGACACGGCGTGAAAAGCTTTCTCCTTGTCCCTGCTGCATGCCTCGAGGGCATTGGCAATGAGATTGATCAGCATCCTGCGGGCGGCCCCCGGATCTATATGGATCATGGGCAGAGAGGGGTTGACCCGGGCCCTCAGCCGGCAGTCGAGCATCTGGGCTTTTTCATAGAAGAAGCCGACGGTTTCCATCAGCATTTGCTCGATCGCCACGGCCTCGTAGGCCGGCTGCCTTTTCTTGGAAGAATACAGGATATTCTGAACCAGCCTGGAGATTTCGCCGATGTTCTTCTTGACCACGGACCACCCCTTCTTCAACAGCTCCTGGTCCTGGTCCTTCATCGCTTCATCGACCACGTAGGCCCCTCCCTGGAGGCCTTCCAGGATGTTCTTGATGTCATGGGAGAGGTTTGCCACGGACTGACCGAGAAAGGTGAGTTCTCGCTGGAGTTCTATCACCCTGCTGATGTCGGTGGAAAGCTCCATGGCCGCCACCACGTTGCCCATGGTATCCATAACCGGGGTGGAGTGTACGATCAACTGGATCGTCTGTCCGCCTGCCAGACGAACCGTCTCTTCGCACGTGTGACTTTTCTTGTCCTGAAAGGTCTCCCACACAGGACAGGGGGAACAGCGGGCCGCACTCTTTTTGTAGACTTCGTGGCACTTCCTGCCCACGGCCTCGCCGAAATCATTCCGAAAGGCCTGATTGGTCAAGAGCACGTTGAAGGAACGATCCTGGATGGAGAGATAGCAGGGCAGCAGGTCGAGAATGGCTTTGTAGCCGAGATCCAGAAGGCTGAGGTGTGAGTCGTGTTCCATCGGCTACTGTTTTCTCCGTAAAGCGTGCAAAGCGTGAAAATTATCCGGCTTCTACTTGAGGCTGTTACGAACTGCCTCCAGAAGCTCGTTGGACTCAGGCGGCTTTTCGATGTACGCGGCCGGCTCGGGGATTTTTTCCCCTTTGTGTTGATCGAGAACCCTCTGGGAGTGAAAGAAGGTTTTCTTGGACAGGGCCGAGAGCATGATCACGGGTATGTCTTTCAGCAATGGGTCGGTCTTCAATTCCCGGTACATGGAAATACCACTCTCCTTAGGCATCATCACATCAAGGATAATCAGGGAGGGCTTGGATTTCCTCGCCATCTCGAGACCCTGAATCCCGTCTTGAGCGGGCAAAGGCTTGTAGCCGTTCGTCTCAAGGAGGGTGGTGATGAAGATCCGCATGTCCAGTTCATCGTCAACAACAAGGACTTTCTTTTCCATCATCGGTCCCCTTGATAAAATCATTTCACTTCGTTCAATGATTTTATAAAGCGCGACTCCGTCGCTTGTTAATGGATCCCTTCATTTCACTCTAAAGAGCGGCGAAGCCGCGTTATATAAAATTGCAAAGCAATTTTATCAATACATGTTCCCGGGAAGCGTGAACTGCTTTGCGGGGTTCCGAATGGCAATGACGTGGCAGTGGGCATACTTGGAAACATTCGCTACGGTGCTGCCGTGGACCATGCGGTCCTGCTCCGCTTTCCCGAGGGCGCCCATGACGATCACGTCGATTGCATTGTTCTTTGCGTAACGGATGATTTGCACGTCGGGCGAGCCGCTCCTCACAACGTATTGATAATTGTCGAAATCGCCGAGTTTTTTCTCATACGCCTCCTTCAGGGCCACCCCGGCTCGCCGCTCGGGTTCCTCACCAAGGGACGCTTCCCCGCCGGGGTGACCCTCCGGCACTTGCCCCTCAACCCCATGGGTGCAGCAGGCACAGGAAGCGCGAGAAACATGCAGGATATGAAGCATGGCCCCATACTTCTTCGCCAGGTCGAGTGCGTGCAGGAAGGCGATGTGGGCGTCCTCCGAAAAATCCGTACAGTAAAGGATGTTCTTATACGCGATGATGATCTATCCCCATTCAAAATTGACGGCTTCGTAAAAAGTCCATCTGGACAACAGAGAGGTGTACGGCTCACGGCGAACGGTTTACGGATTGCTTTTTTTGTTATGTCGGCCGTGCGCCTTGCACCCTGCACCGTGCACCGTCCATGCGCCTCTATCCATTATTCCAGCCTTCCACTATTCCAGCATTCCGATTGCGGAGCGAAGCGAAGTCAATCTCCATCCTCGTCAGAGGATTTTATGTCTTTTTCCCCGGGAGCCTTACCTTGAAAGTTGAGCCTTTTCCCTTCCCGGAGGCGACGGAAATGACGCCCCCGTGCTCGTCCACAACCTTCTTCGCGATCATCAGGCCAAGGCCTGTTCCCTTGGTCCCCTTTGTGCTGAAAAAAGTCTGAAAGATTTTTTGCTTGGTCTCTTCATCCATGCCGCAGCCATTGTCCGACACTTCGTATTCTACGGCCCAGCCCTGGGGCTTTGATGTCCGGATGACGACTTGCGGCGCCTCAGGCGCGCATGAAAGATCCGTGCAAGCGTCGATGGCATTGCCGACAAGGTTTAGGAGAACACGGTGGATCCCTTCGGGGTCAAACAAGACCTCAGGGAGGTCCCCGGAAAAATCGGATTTCAGGGCAACGCCCGCCTCCTCGGCGCGGGGCAGCATGAGCGCGCAAACCTCTCGGGCAGGAGCATCTGGGTCACCCATCTGGTATTCCGGCTCCCTCTCCTTGGCGTAGTTCAGGAGGTCCATGGCCAGGCCTTTGACCTTTTCCACGTTTCCCTTGATCATCTGCCAACCCTGGTGGAGGTAGCTTTTGTTGTCCAGTTCAACGCCCTTTTCCAGGACGTACATCCCCCCTGTGAGACCGGAGGTGATATTCTTGATGGCATGGGCCAACCCCGCTACGGTCTGCCCGACCGCGGCAAGCCGTTCCGCTCCCACAAGCTTGCGGGTTTTCTCTTCAACCAGTCTTTCCAGGTTTTCCGTATACTCCTTGAGCTGCCTCTTGTAGGAAAGCCGCTCCAAAGCCCTTCGAAGGGCAATATCCAGGGCGTCGTCACGGATGGGCTTGGTAATGAAGTCGGAAGCCTCGTGTTTGAGACTCTGCACGGCCAGTTCCATGTCGCCGTGACCGGTGATCATGATGACTTCGGCATCCGGGTTTTCTTGCTTGATCTGTTTTAGCAGCTCAATCCCGTCCATGCCCGGCATCTTGATGTCGGTGAGAACCAGTTCCGGCCGCTCATCGCGGAAAATCCGAAGGGCCTCCTCCCCGTTTTCCGTGGTCAGAACCTTGTATCCGCGATCAGCAAGGGAGATGCCCAGGACCTTGAGAATACCCGGCTCGTCATCAACAAGGAGAATCTTTTTTCCCATCAGGCCTCGTTTATAATACGGGGAAACTTGATCACAAAGGTTGTCCCTTCGCCTTCGGTGCTTTCCACATGGATCGAACCGTCGTAGTCGTGCACGATCCCATAGCTTATGGAAAGTCCGAGTCCCGTTCCCTTGCCCACCTTCTTGGTGGTAAAAAAGGGTTCGAAAATCTTGTCCCGAATCGCTTCCGGGATGCCGGGGCCGGTGTCGGCAACATCGATGACCACCATATCCCGGTCAAGAAATGTTTTCAGGGTTATTCGTTTCTTCGGTTCTTTGTTTTCCTGCCGCTCCCCCTTCTTTTCAATGGCGTCCCTGGCATTGAGCAGGAGGTTGACGAAAACTTGCTCCAGGCGGTTGGGATCGGCCAAAATTTCAGGGAGGTCTTCATAAAGGTCCTGAACCACCTCGATCTCCCGCAGCTTCAACTGCTGATGAAAGAAGTCAACGGCCCGCTTCAATACCGTGTTGACCTGCACCTTCTCTCTTTCCACATCGGATTTCCGACCGAATTCCCGCATGTGGTTGATGATTTTCGACGCACGATCCACGTGGCCGTCGATTTCTTCCACCATGGTTCTGAGGATGTCTTCGGGGATCGGCTCGTGGCCGGCCGCTTTTCTGCGCAGGAAGCTGCTGGCGGTTTTGATGACGGACAAGGGCTGGTTCAATTCGTGGGCCACGCCCGTGGCCATTTCGCCGAGGGTCGCCATTTTGCCGGCCTGGATCAAGTGCTGCTCGGCCATCAATCGCGACGTGATGTCGCTGGTGGTGACAAGGAGGATTTGTTTGCCGTCGAATTCTGAGGAGGATATGCGGATGTTGACATAAATGGCCTTGCCGTCTTTGCGGAGCTGCCTTGCGCGGTCGATGATGTTTTCGGTCTTGAGGCGCCCTTTCAGGTCGTCCCTGCCCCTGGGCTCGAAGAAATCCAGAAAGGAGGTCATCAGGATTTCATCCTTGTGGAACCCGTAAACCACGGCGACGTTGTCATTGCAGTCGAGGATCCTGAGGTTCTGTGCGCTCAAAACAAAGACGGGGTTTGGAATGGTGTTAAAGATGGTCCGGTATTTTTCCTCCGACTTCCTGGCCTGTCTTTCCAGGATCTTCAACTGGGTCAGGTCCAGGCTCATCTCCATGGCGGCGATGACTTCCCCCTTTTCATTTTTCAGGGGAGAAGTTTTCACCATCCAGTACGTTTCAGAGCCGTCCTTGTCGACCGCCGCCTCCTCGCTGTAGTGGGGTTGCCCGTCTTCAAAGGTTCTCAAGACCGGGCAGATTTCGCACCTTTCGGAACGTCCCTTGTAGGCCTTATAACAGTAGTCGCCGGGCTCGGGAGAAAAACGTTCCGCAAACTCCCGGTTATAGCGGATGATCTTGAGATTTCTGTCCTGGACCGTGATGTAACAGGGCGACTCCTCAAAAAGCTTCTGATACTCCTGGGCATATTGGTTCGCTTCTTCCTCCCCGCCTGAGATCTGCCCGGTTATCGGATTTGCAGGCCCAGGAGCCCGGGTGTCCCTATGATTGCGGTCTGTTTCCATTTACACCCTATGCTTCATCTCTTCGCCCACGGATATGGCGCCGCATCCGCCGCATTTATTGCAGTCGCCCTGTTTTTTCATGGGCCGGAGATCTTCAGAAACCATGGCGCCTTCCCACCAGTTGCTCGGGAAAGAGAGCCATGATCCTCAGAGTTTTTTAAAACAGCTAAACGGATACAAAATTTAAGTTCCCTATTTTTAAAGCTTTTTGGTTAAGCATGTCAACAGGAAAACGAATCGGCCCATGACAAGGCTCGTTCAAGGTGTTCAGAGTTCTGCATACAAAGGAGATGAGGCAAAGATGAACAAGCGACAACCGAACACCCAAGATGTTGGGGGTCCATTTTCCTTGACACTCAAGGCCGTTTTCGCTATGTTTCGCCCTCAAGAAAGGGCCCCCGACTCGCAGACGCTGCGTAAGGTTGATGCCGATGTGGACAGGGACGCCCTTCAGGTGGGGTGGGACGGAAAGGACCGGGGCCGGGAGACGGCACCGAGGTCTGCCTTATTCTCCGGTTTGCCTTAAAAGATGGCAACGACGAATCAAACGACCATACTTCTGGTGGACGACGAGGAGGGTATCCGACGGGTCCTGCGCGTCGCCCTTTCCGATATGGGGTACAGGGTCGTGACCGCGGAGAACGGCAGGGACGGACTTGCCCTGTTCAAGGCCCGGCGCCCTCCCATCGTCATTACGGACATAAAAATGCCGGACATCGACGGCGTGGCCCTGCTCAGAATGATCAAGGAGATAGACCCGGACACGGAAGTGGTCATGATCACCGGTCACGGCGACATGGACACAGCCATCCAGAGCTTTCAGAGGGAGGCCTCGGATTTCATCATCAAGCCCATCAATGTGGACAACCTGGAGGCGTCGCTCAAACGGGTGGAGAGACGGATCCTGGCCAGGGAAAAACTGAGGGAATACACCACTTCCCTGGAAAATCTGCTCCACCGCAAGACGGAGGAGCTTGCGGGCCTGGAAAGCCTGCTCCAAAACGGGGCGGCAGAGCCGGAGGCCGGTGATATTATTCATCGCTTTCAGCGTCTTTTCGACGATCTTCCATGTCATGTCGCCGTGATAGACGAGGATTTGGTCCTCACCGCGACAAACCGCAAGTTTCGCCGCGACTTCGGCGACCGCAAGGGAGAAGTGTGCTATCGCGTCCTGAAACAGGCGGATTCACCGTGTCCGGGGTGCCCCGTGTTGGCCACCTTTAACACGGGGGAAAGTCAGGAGGGCGAGACCGAAATCAATACGCCGGCGGGGGATGCACATCCGGTGCTGGTGTGGACCTCTCCGGTCCGCACGACCCGCGGAGGAGATCCGACCCACGTTCTCACGCTCTACACGGACATGGCCCAGATTAACAGGGTCCAGGATCACCTCAGGTCCCTGGGCCTCATGGTCGGCTCCATTTCCCACAGCATCAAGGGGATGCTCACCGGCCTGGACGGGGGCATGTATCTGCTCGACTCCGGTCTGAGAAAAGGGGATGATGGAAGGGTCAAAGAGGGCCTGTGCCTTGTCAAGGAGATGGTGGGTCGCATACGGAGGATGGTCCTGGACGTGCTCTTGTTTTCCAAGGACCGCGGCCTGAAGAAGGCCGAGACTTCCGTCTGTGAGTTCGCTGAGGATGCCGCAACGGGAATACGGCCCCTTGCCGCGGAGCACAAGATCGAGTTTCTGCTGGAATGCCCCGAGGATGCAGGGAACTTTGAGGTGGACACGGCACTTTTGCGCACCGCTGTTGTGAATGTGCTGGAAAACGCCGTGGATGCCTGTATCGAGGAAAAGGGCCGGGAGTTTCACAGAATCGCGTTTCGCGTCAGGGGGGACCATAAGGAGGTCGTTTTCGAAGTCGAAGACGACGGCGTGGGCATGGATGAAGAGACTCGGGAGAAGATGACCGCCCTGTTCTTCTCCTCCAAAGAGCGAAAGGGGACCGGGCTGGGGCTTTATATTACAAACCGGACCGTCCAGGAGCATGGCGGCACCATCGCCGCCGATTCGGAACCCGGGCGGGGGACGGTGTTCACCATCCGGGTTCCCCGCACCGCCGGGACCCTGAAAGAGGCTTCCGGCCAAACCGGCGCACCCGGCGGGGGCGCTTCCTGATCGGCAGGGAAAGGAGTTGCACCATGGCCAAGAAGATAATGGTCATCGATGACGAACAAGATATTGTGAAGTACATGACGGTCCTGTTCGAGGACCACGGCTACGAGGTGCTTTCCGCCACGGACGGTTCCGAAGCACTCAAGATCCTGGACGACTCCGTGCCGGACCTCATCACTTTGGACCTCCAGATGGACAAGGTCTGGGGGCCCCAGTTCTACCGCAAGATGAGCAAAAATCCTGCTCTGAAGGACATCCCGGTCATCGTCGTAAGCGGTCTTGCCCGCCCGGAACTGGCCATCAAGAAGGCCGCCGCCGTGGTCAGCAAGCCTTTTGATCCTGAAGAACTCATCCGCATCGTCCGGGAGCATATCGGGGAGTAGCGGAGCGGCTCTTAGGTCTGCCCGGCGCCCCTTGTTACTGCCTGCGGATGTGACATTCCCCGCATGCAATGGGGCCGGCCTTCTGTTCTTCGTGACAGCCCTTGCACAAACCGTGGTAGGCCCGGAGCAGATCAACTTCTCCGTATTCCCGTTCGAGCTTGTGACAATCCGCGCAGGGCGTCCCGTCTGAAGAGTCGCCTTCCACCAGAATGCCGTCCTCATAGAGGTGGTGGCACACCGAGCAGTCCTCACTGGACTCATACTCCATATGCGCGTCGTGGTCGAATTGGGAGACGGGCCTCTTCGGGTTCGGAAAGAGGTCCGGCGGAAAGACCGAGTATTGGTCCTGAGACAGGGCCGGCAAGAGGGCCGGAAAAACGACCAGGAGCGCTGCGGCGACTGCAAAAGCATACCTTCTTGTAGTCATCTTCTCTCTCACTCTCTTTCGATTGTCCCGTTGACCCCTGCGGAACTATTCCTGGATCGCATTGGGCTTTTCCATGCACTCGTAAATGATTTCAGAGAAAAAGGACAGCTCCATGCCCTTCACATCGTAGCCTTCGAGGATGTCCTTCAGGCCGCTGTGGCAGTTATGGCACGGCGCGATGATCACCTCGGCGCCGGTGGCCTTGAGCTGTTCCGCCTTGATCCGGTTGCCTTGCACCCGGACGCTCTTGTAAGGGGGGCCGCAGTTGATCACGCCTCCACCGGCGCAGCAGCAGTAGTTGTGCTCCCGGTTGGGGTGCATCTCGATGAAGTTGGAGCAAAAAGCGCGGACCACATCACGGGCCTTTTCGTGGAGGCCCCGGCCGCGAACGATGTTGCAGGGGTCGTGGAGGGTCACGGGCTTTTCGTATTTCCTGGCCACCTTGAGACGGCCCTCCTGGAGCATCTGCCAGTAAAATTCTATGGCGTGGATCACTTCCACGGGGTACATGTGCCAGCCGAGCCACCGGTTGCCCACGTCGTAAATGGAACGAAAGGCGTGGCCGCACTCTCCCATGACGATGCGCTTGACCCGCAGCTTCTGGGCCCTTTCAAAGTGGGTCCGCTTGAGCCGGCCCATGAGTTCGAGGTCTCCGGTAAACATGGCCATATCGCTGTTGTCCCACCCGGGCAGGGACGACATGGTCCAGTCCATACCGCACTCGTTCATGATGACGGCCGCAAAATAGATGAGCTGGGGCTGGAACTTGGGCTCGGGCGCGATGACCGAGTACATGATGTCCGCCCCCTCCTTGTCCAGGGGGATGCGAATCGTAGGAATCTCCTCCCGGGCCTCTTCTTCCTGCCAGAGGAGGCTGTCCGTCCACTCGTCCTCCTTGACCCACATCTGGTTCATGGTGACCGAATGGCTGTGGGCCGTGTCCTGGATGTACCGGGGCGTGATCCCGAGGAGGTGGCAAAGGCGGCGGACCACGGTCATGATGTAGGCCGTGTCGATGCCGATGGGACAATACATGGCACACCGGCGGCACAGGTTGCATTCCGTGTAAGCCACCAGGGCCGCCCGTTCCAGCTCATCAGGGCTGATGCGCTCTTTCTTTTCGAGAAGGTTCCACAGGGTCTGCTTGACTTTCCCTACCGGCGAATAGACGGGGTCTCCGTCATGGGACAGATAGTAGTGACAAGCGTCCGCACAGAGCCCGCACCGTACGCAGATCTCCTTGTAGCCCTTGATCCTGGCGCCGGTTTCGGCATTGAAAACGCGGTTGATCGCCCGCTTGATCTTCTCCGGCGTCAGGCCTTCCAGGCCCTTGCGGATTCCCACATCCGCTTGCGCTTTTTTTTCAGTTTTCTCGACCGCTACTTCCATTCAACCCCTCCTTCAGGGTGGACGACTTACCAGTCCTTTGCCTTGCGCACCCCTCCAAACTCCGAGCCGATGTATCCACGGGCCAAGGGGGCGAGAAGAATGTGGCTCAGGCGTGTGAAAGGAACGGCCGCCAGCATGATCTCGCCGAAGACGATGTGGAGGATGATCATCACCTGGTAGGGTCCGATTTGGTGGTAGGCGAGGAATCCCGTCATAAAAGGGAGGAAGACGATGATGAGCACCACCCAGTCCATTGCGGAGGTCACATACCGGACCTCCCGAAGAAAGATCCGCCGCCCTGCAAAGAAGAGGCAGGACAGGATCACCAGTACGGTCATCACGTCGGCCACACCCTCGGAAAGGCTCCAGAAGCGCACCCCGTGGTAATAGTCCCAGAGCATGACGTGGGCCAGGAGAAAGATCGGAACGGCGATCACGCAGATGTGAAACGTAAAGGAGACAATGGTCACAAAGGGGTGACGCCGCGAATTGACCGGCCAGAAGGGAACGTACCAATGGACGATGGAGCGCAGGGCGTACTTGAAGTTCCAGTAGGCCAGGACCTGGCCGTCCCTGGTCTTGGCGGACCGGTACATGCTGTAAATCTTCCAGATCGATCCCAGCACGAACATGGCAAAAGCGATCCAGGCCAGCGGCCCCACGACGAATCCGTAAATTTGATGCATCTTCACTCCCTCCCCGGACGTGCGCCCCCCTGGTCGAAAAAGCCTCGGTCAGAAGTCTTGGATTCCGGCGATGATTCTGAAGTAGTCCTCTCCCTGGGTTCCCCGGATGAGCACTTTGTCCCCTTCCGGGCTGAAGATGGGATCCCAGGCACGGTCGAAGGTTTCTTTGTACTCTTTGCCGTCCATGACAATCACGAATCTGCCGTTCTTTTCAGCCCGGAGGGCTGCGTGGGAACCGTCGCGGCTGAAAGAAAGGGGGTAGACCATGTCGTAGGCCCCGGCCCACGGGCGGTCGTTAACAAAAACCGTCCAGGCCTTTTCCTCCCTGCCGAGCGCACCGATGTGTTTTCCGTCCGGGTGGACGGCTAGGTCGGTCACCACGCTGAAAGTCTTCTGCCAGGGCCGGTCGTTGACGGAAACCGTGAAACGGCCGTAGCTCGTCGCCACAATCGCGGCCAGGATCGAGCCGGTCCTGTCATAGGCCTGTTGCCAGATCTGTGTGTGGCGGGCCGGCCAGATCAACGTGCCGTTCTCAGCGAGTCCCCACTTGCCTTCGCTCCGCACGGGAGCGACCACGGCCCCTGTCTTGGGATGGAAGGCCGGCTGCCAGACAGAAAGGAAGTTTCGGGACCACGGCACGCCGTCCACCACGATGGTGTAATCATAAAGGCTTCGGCGAACCTGGGCCGCCACATGATCTCCCGATCCGTCGAACACCGGGGTCCACACATTCACGAAGTTTTCGCCCCATACCTTGCCGTCTACGGCGACGGAGTAACATCCCTGCTGGAATGTTTGAATGTCCGCCGCATCCATGGCCCGGGTCTGCACGGCTGCGGCAGTATGAGCACCGCAGGGGCTCAGGGCGAAGTCGGAAGCGTTGTCAAAGAAGTCCGGCCATGGATTTCCGTCCACCGCAGCGCCGTAACGCATATCCTGTTGAACGGCGGCACCGATCCGGTCGCCGGTACGGGAGAAGGAAAGATTCCATACAAAACCGAAGGCGGTTTCCCAGGGGAGGCCGTCCACCACCACGGTCCACTCCGCATCGGTGCTGGCAATCGCCGCCAGGCGCCCGTCCGGGGAAAAAGAAAGCCCCCAAACCTTCTCAAAGGTCTGCTCCAGCAGGTCCCCGTTCACACAGAGACCGAACACGGCGTTCTCCAGGTTCACGACGGAGGCGATTTTTTCGCCGTCCGGGCTGGCCAGAGGCTCCTCCATCCAGACCACATCCCTGGAACAGGCCGCGGTTTTCTGAATCCGCCGTTTTCCCGGTCCCCAATCCCAGGAGCTTTGTCCTTCCATTCACGGTTCCTTTCTGTGTGGGTATTTCATGATCTGTACTGTCTTGAAACAACCCGGCCGGAGAAAAAGCAGGGGATCAGCTTTCGCATTCCGTTGTGTCCTAGCGAATTTGAGCTTTTTAGTCAAGAAAAAAGGAACCCAACAGCTTGCCTTGGGAGGGGGTGTGCGGCCTTGAATTATCCTTCCATTCGGTCTATATTGCAGCTGGTCTTCAAAAGGAGGTTCCATTATGGAACTGCTGGATGTTTGTCCCCTCGAAACGTGGACAACCCTGGAAGATGAGATTTACAGCACCTCGCAGCTCAATCCGGCTGTTTACAATACCAAAGGCATTCGCATCCACCGGAACCATCGCTGGCCGAACCGTCTCTGCCAGGAAATTAAAGCCATACCCAAAGGGCAGAGTTTCATTTGCGCTACCGCCCACATGAACCTGGCCAACACGGCCAAGAACACCCGCCGTCCGGTGATCGAAGAGTGTGACGCAGGCATGGTCAAACTGCTGGTGCCGATTATTGTCGATGACACGTATCTTGGATCCGTCGGCGGGTGCGGAAAGATTTTTGAAGGCGGCGAGGTGGACACCTACCTGGTGAATAAAATCACCGGCATGGAAGAGGACAAGGTTGAAGCGCTGGCCGGGGAAGTGCCTTCGATCACCATGGAACATGCCCGGGAACTGGCGGATTTCATCCAGGGTCGCATCGGTGGGATTGTAAGCGCTTTTCTGGAGCGGGGGAGCAAAAGGAGTCCAAAGGGACGATGAACGACCCCCATCCGGACGATCTTTTTTTTGCCCATCCCGACTGCCGCCAAATCCTGCGCTGTATTCAATGCGGCGCCTGCAGCGGGTCCTGCCCTCTGGGCGCCGAAATGGATTATGCGCCGCGGGCCCTTTTTGCGCTGATCCTGGACGGCGATCTGGCCGGGGCTCTCAAATCCAATACTCCCTGGTATTGCGTTTCCTGCTACCAGTGCATGGACCGCTGTCCCCAGGAAATCCCTGTGGCCGATATCATGTACCGACTCAAACAGATGGCGGTTGCGGCCGGTTGCCAGCCACGCCTCCATAAGCTGCCGGATTTTTATCGTGCCTTTGTGGAGGATGTGGGCAGGAACGGCCGCATGACCGAGAGCCGCGTCATGGCCCGCTACAGTCTGAAACACCCCGGGGACGCCGTCGCCAACACGGTCACCGCCCTGAAGCTGCTGGCTCGCGGCCGCCTGGACATCTTTCCCAACCGCTCCCGGGATCCGGGCCGCATTGCCGCCCTGACGGCCCGGTGTCGCAAGAGGGAGCCGGATGCATGAAGCCCTATGCCTTTTTTCCCGGGTGTGCCTATCAAAGTGCCGCGGGCTATGCCGAATCGGTGGCGGCCCTCAACACACGCCTTGGGATCCGTCTGAAGGAGTTGGACGACTGGAACTGCTGCGGCGCCACAGCGGCCTTCAGCCTGAACGAAGGCGACGGCCTGTCCCTGTGCGGACGGCTTTTTGCCCTGGCGCAAAAGGAAGGGCACAGTGATATCGTCACCGTCTGCAACGCCTGCTACACGACGCTGCGCAAAGCCGGAAAGCGCATGGCCACCGATCCTCCGGCCCTGGCAGAGGTATCACGAAGATTGGCTGATCAGGGCCTCGGGCTCTCCCTGCCCCTGCCCAAGGTCCTCCACTACCTGGACCTGCTGGCGGCCGAGCCTTTCGACCTCCGGCT
>JAWOJI010000439.1:0-2991 GCA_046481735.1 Desulfatiglandales bacterium
ATCCCCAAGGAAAACATTCTGATCCTTGTGGCCACGGGCCTCCACCGGCCCAACGAAGGGGAGGAACTGGCGGAAATCGTCGGCTCTTCTGAAATCCTCCGCACCGTTCCCGTGGAGAACCACTTTGCGAGGGACAAGGAGGCCCACGTCGACCTGGGCATGACATCAGGCGGGATTCCCATCATGATAGACCGCCGATTCGTGGATGCGGACCTCAAGATCGTCACGGGCCTTGTGGAGCCCCATTTCATGGCAGGCTATTCCGGCGGCCGCAAAGTGGTGGCCCCGGGGGTGGCCTACCAGGACACCATCCTCATGTTTCACACGGCGAAAATCCTGGAGCATTGCAATTCCGCCAACTGCGTCATCGAAGGGAACCCCCTGCACAAAGAGCAGATGGAAATCGTCCGGGCCATCGGGGGCGTCTGTGCCATGAACGTGGTCATCGATGAGGACAGGCAGGCGGGGTTTGTGAATTTCGGCGAAGTCGAAACTTCCCACGCCCAAGCGGTCGGGTTCATGAGGAAGTATGCCGAGATTCGAATCCAGAGGCGTTTCAAAACCATTGTGACCACCTCGGCCGGATATCCCCTGGACAAGACATACTACCAGACGGTGAAGGGGATGGTGGGCGTCATGGACATCTTGGAGCCTGGGGGAACCATCATCATTGCAAGCGAGTGCTCCGAGGGCATGGGAAGCCCCGAATTCGTGGAGGCTCAGCGCCTCTTGTGCCGGGTCGGACCGGAACGTTTCATGAAGATCCTGGAAAGCAGGGACAAGGCCCTCGTCGATGAGTGGGAAACGGAGATGCTCCTCAAACCGCTCCGGGTCGGCAATGTCCGGCTTTACTCCACGGGGCTCTCGGAGTCCGACCGGAAGGATGTGTACGTGGAGATGATCCCTTCTGTGGAAGAAGCTGTATCGGCAAGCGTCCAAGCCCACCAGGACGCGGATGTTGCCGTGGTTCCGGAAGGGCCTTACGTCATCCCCCACTTCGGGGGTTAGGAGCTGTTCATGAAAGGAGCAATAATGGACAAGCAAAAGTTCCTCAGTCGCCTCAAAGAGATCGTCGGCCCTGAGCATGTGCTTGATTCCGACATGGATTTGACCTTGTATGGCTACGACGCCTCCCTCGAAAAGGGGAGACCCGATGTCGTGGTGCTTCCCAATTCAACCGAAGAGGTTTCCAGGATCACGGCATTGGCTTACGAAGAAAAGGTCCCGATCATCGGCCGCGGCTCCGGCACCAATTTGAGCGGCGGCACCATCCCGGTCAGAGGGGGAATCGTCATTCATTTCTCCCGCATGAACCGGGTGATTGAGGTGGACCTCCCCAACCGCACGGTGACCGTGGAGCCAGGGGTCATCACCCTGGACCTTCAGAACATGCTCCTCAAGAAGGGCTTCGTCTATGCCCCGGACCCTGCCAGCCAGAAGGTCTCCACCCTCGGCGGCAATTTCGGCGAGAACTCAGGGGGCCCCCACTGCCTCAAGTATGGCGTCACCACAAACCATGTCCTTGGCGCGGAAGTGGTGCTCTACGACGGCACGGTAATCTGGACCGGAGGCAAAAGTCAGGACAATCCTGGATATGACCTCACAGGCCTTCTGGTGGGAAGCGAGGGAACCCTCGGCATCGCCACCAAGGTGATGCTCAAGCTGATCCCGGCGCCCGAAAAGGTCAAAACCATGCTGGCCATTTACAACACCATCGAGGATGCGAGCAACACCGTTTCCGCGATCATTTCCGAGGGGATCGTGCCTGCAACGCTGGAGATGATGGACAAGCTGGTTCTCAAGGCCGTGGAGGAATCCGTCCACGCAGGATATCCGCTCGACGCGGCCGCAGTTCTCATCATCGAGTTGGACGGCATGGAAGACGGCATGGAGCGGCAAGCAGAAAAGATCATGGAAATCTGCAAGCGGCACCAGGTCAGGGAAGTTCGAATGGCAAAGAGCGAGGCGGAGCGGGCTGAGCTTTGGGCAGGACGAAAAGGCGCATTCGGTGCGGTTTCGCGATTGAGGCCCAGCTACCTCGTCTGCGACGGCACGGTGCCGCGCACCAAGCTGCCGGAGGTCCTGGCAAAGGTCATCGAGGTAGGGGAGAAATATGACCTACCCATCGGGAACGTTTTCCACGCAGGGGACGGGAACCTCCATCCTCTCATTCTCTTTGACGAGAGAGACAAGGAAATGCTGCAAAAGGTGCACCGCGCCGCCGGCGAGATCCTGAAAATCTGCGTGGAAGCAGGCGGCACGATCAGCGGAGAACACGGAATCGGGACCGAGAAGCTCAAGGAGATGTCCCTCATCTTCTCCGAAAGCGACTTTGATTTCATGCGCTCCATCAAGAGAGCCTTTGACCCCTATGACATGTGGAATCCCGGGAAGGTGATCCCTCCAGCACAGGCATGAGGAACCAGGAGACAGCGAGCAGCGAGTTGCAGGCAATCTTGCACAGTTCTACCGCGCATTTCGATAAAGCGGAGTGGTGTGAAAAGTGCAAATTCGAATATCGAAATCCGAAACACGAAACAAATCCAAATGACCGAAATCTCAATGACCAAAACTTTTCGAACTCGTAAAAAGTCCCATGCCGTCATTGCGAGGCGCGAAGCGCCGTGGCAATCTCATGGGTCTTCGGCTAGTTACGAGATTGCTTCGCTTCGCTCGCAATGACAAATAGGGCATTTTTCGACTTTTTACGAGTTCATCAAAACTTGACATGAGCCTTGTTCTGCACGCTTTTTACGGTTTTTGTGATATTGGGACCTTCGAATTTGGAAAT
Organism: Desulfatiglandales bacterium; assembly: GCA_046481735.1. Taxonomy (GTDB): domain Bacteria; phylum Desulfobacterota; class DSM-4660; order Desulfatiglandales; family HGW-15; genus JAFGDM01. The sequence continues at coordinate 2,792 of JAWOJI010000439.1, forward strand.
TTGTTTCGGATTTCGTGCTTCGGATTTCGGATTTGTGCATGTGGTGGCATTGGATGCAATCCCATTCCCCGGATTGAATGAGAAGGAGATCTCACGTGACCCAATGGACTCGGATTCTGGAAGAGCTTGCCGGGATAGCAGGCAAGGATGGTCTCAAGACCGATCCTGCTGATGCCGCCCGCTACGCCATAGATGAAATG
>JAWOJI010000338.1:0-3507 GCA_046481735.1 Desulfatiglandales bacterium
CATCCCTCGTCACTGCGGCGTACCGGCCTGTACGCCTCATTCCTCGGGATATCGGAAGCCTTGCATCTGATGCCTTCCTGGTGATCAGGAATCCTATCCAACCGTTTGATTCACTTCAATGAACCCGAATTAGACGGTGGATTTAGGCTGAGGCTAAACAGGTGCAGAAGACCTTTCTATCTTCGCCCTCCCAGGGCGGAGAAAGCGGAACGGGAAAAGAGTGAGGAAAACGCCATGAACAGCGTCCCTGAAGAGGAGATCCAACAAAGAGTGGGGAAGTTTCAATCCTACCTTTTTTCCCGCAATTTGCAGGGAGCCCTCATTTTCCAGAACGTGGATCGGTACTATTTTTCCGGAACCATTCAGTCGTCAATCCTGTTTGTTCCGGCACAGGGCCTGCCCGTTCTCATGACGCTGAAAGGATACGAAAGAGCCCGGATGGAGTCCTCCCTGGAAAACATCGTTCCCATCGCGGACAAAGACCGAATCAAGGATGTGCTTGCCGATTACACCCTGGAAAAAGCAGGTTTGGAAATGGACGTGCTTCCGGCTTATCTCTACCTTTGGCTCCGGGAAACTTTCCCAGGATGCCGTTGGGAGGATGTTTCCCGTGGAATTCGCAGGCTGAGGATGATCAAATCACCCTACGAAGTGAATCTGGTCAAGAAAGCGGCCCGCATTCTTCACCTCGGGTACACGGAACTTGCAGGGATTCTTCATGAGGGAATGACCGAACTCGAAATAGATGGACACCTTGCGCTCATTGCCCGCAGAGAAGGCCATATGGGAATCCTGCGCATGCGGGGTTGGAATCAGGAGATGACCTATGCCCATGTGCTTTCCGGAGAAAGTGGTTCGGTGGTCTCCTTTCTGGATAGCCCTCACGGGGGAAGCGGCAACACTCCTGCCATGGCCCAGGGCGCGGGCTTCCGAAGAATCGGAAGAGACGAACCGATCGGCGTGGACTACGGTGCAGGGGTTGAGGGATATGTGGCGGACCAGTTCCGCACATTTGTTATCGGCGATCTTGATCCCGAACTGATAAAAGCCCATGATTGTTCAGCCCGGATTCACCGTCTTTTCGCTGAAACCGCAAAGCCGGGGACGTCCTGTGCAGATCTTTACCGGATGGCTGTGGAGGAGGCCGCAAAAGCAGGCTTGGCCGATTACTTCATGGGCCACGGCGAGGGGCAGGTCAAGTTCATCGGCCACGGAATCGGCCTTGAAATCGACGAACTTCCCATTATCGCGCCCTTTTTTGACCAAAAGCTGGAACCGGGCATGGTCATCGCCTTTGAACCCAAGTTTGTCTTTCCCGGCAGAGGTGTTGTGGGGATGGAGGATGATTATGTGGTCACCTCGTCGGGAGTGGAGAGGATTACCCTCACAGAGCAAAAGATGATCTGCCTGTGAAACCGCACACCGACACAGAGGCGGGGGAGTCTTCTGTGACTGAAAGGTGCAGGCAGTGATGCCCCTCGGCCTCAAGACCACGGCACACAGGCAATCTCAGGGAAACAGACATTGCCGCGCTCCCCGACTACTACCTTCGGGGACAGGCTCTTCGGGCTCGCCATGAAAGGACATTTGCCGAGATCTTGTCAAGCCGCCGAAGCAGGAGGCTTTGGGTGGATTTTGAAGAGGTCTTTCAGGGTGAACCACCGCTTTGAACGCGGCACAGCGGAGCGAATCAGATCCAGTTTTTCCAAGGCTGCCCTTTCCCCTTCCTCGACGAGCGTCAGTGCCTGGGAAAATTCGGACCAGTGCAGTTCTCCGACCTTCGGCGCAATGATGACATCCGCTTCGGCCAACTCATGATCTTTAAGCCTGGCGCACATGATATCACTAACCCGTTGGTAAACGCTCAACGCCGTCGAGAATTCCTTCTCTGTGCAAATGTCTCGGTCCACAGGAACCGCGATGACCACATCGGCCCCTTCCCTCCGCACCACCGAACATGGGATCAGACAGATGACTCCCCCGTCCGAAAGGAGCCTCTCTTCATCCTTCACTGGTGCTATGGCGCCCGGCACAGCGCAGCTTCCCACGACAGCCTGTCTGAGTGAGCCGCTGGACAGCACGATCTGCGTTCCGGCAATCAGGTCTGTGGCGACCGCCCGAAATGGGATGCTCGTCTCCTCGATCTGAATGTCGGGAACAAAGTATTCGACGATTTCCCGCAGTTCCTCGGAGGGAAAAAGTCCCGGCTTGAACATTGCCTGCACAAGGAAGTAGCGGTTCTTCAGAAAACTCTGAACCCTTCGGCCCAAAGTCAATTCCCCCCTGGCATTGGCGTCTTCGATGGCTTTGATGGCGGAGGATTGGAATTTCGGGCTGTGCAGATATGCCTCCACTCTCTTCTGCAGTTCCTCGGGATGCATGCCGCTCGCGAAAGCCGCGCCTACAAGGGCGCCGATACTGGTGCCCGCAACGATGTGAATGGGAAGGTCTTCCCGGTCCAGCACCTTCAGGACTCCGATGTGGGCCAGCCCCCTCGCCCCTCCTCCCCCGAGGGCGAGGCCGATACTCCGTCCCTTATGTGGTGCTTTATTTCCCATTCCCTCTCGAGCTATTCGCCCCTCGCACCCCCACGGTTTCGCCGAACCTCACCATGTTGGGACACCGTATCGCCGGCGCGGAGAGCGCTTCATGCGGCCGACTTCCACAAGAAACTGACGGAAAGCTATCTGACGCCGCTCCAAGTTTTTCCGTATCAGATCTTGCTCTTCCCGTACCTCAGTTTGCTCGTTTGGGTCAAAGCCCTGTCTACGGAAAGCATGCCGCCTCCCTTGATCAATAGGGCCAGGCAGATCCCAATCACCAGGAGATGGAACTCAAAGCCCTCCCCCTTCTGCTGACCGAACCAGTTCATAAAAAAGCCATGCTGCACATGGTGCATGAACATGCAGATTGTCATGGATGTTCCAATCCCCAAAGCCCACAGCCTTGTCAAGAAGCCTCCGACAAGAAGAAGGGCGCCCAGGCTTTCCACAACCATCAGGGCAACAACAGACCATGTGGGGAAACCCATCTCCGCAAAAGCCTGCAGCGTCTTGGAAATTCCCGGCCCCCCGAACCATCCCAGGACCTTCTGGGCGCCGTGGGGGAACATCACTATTCCCAGGGCAGCTCTGATAAAAAGTTGGGCAGGACTTTGATCTGTCCGCAAGAGCGCTTTGAACATCTCCCATGATCCTCCTTTTTACCGAAGTGGATTGTCAGTGCCGTTCACCCCTTTGCAAAAGTTGTGTAACACACCATGCAAGGAAGAACAATCCTTATTCCAATCTTCGATTTGACAATGGAGCGCATCGAAAGATATACTTTTTCGGCATCTCAAGGCGGGATGCCTGTCTTTCCCTGAGAATCTGCCGGATCCTTGGAATAGCCACCTCAGCTTCGCCGAAAGCCTCGCGCAATGTTTTGCGCAGGGCTGTCGGCGAAGCTGAGGTGGCTATTCCAAGGATCCGGCAGATTCTCAGGGAAAGACAGGCATCCCGCCTTGAG
>JAWOJI010000350.1:0-6007 GCA_046481735.1 Desulfatiglandales bacterium
GGTCTTCCCCGCCCCGTTCCTTCCCAGGAGACAGACCGCCTCTCCCTCTTTCACCCCGAAGGAGATGCCGAAAAGGATATGGCTCGTGCCATAGTACGTTTGAATTCCCTTCACTTCAAGCATCTTATGCGCTGCCCCCGAGATAGACTTTCTGAACCTCTTCGCTCGCTCGGACTTCTTCCGGAGACCCGTCAGCGATCAAGGCGCCCTGGTGTAACACCGATATGCGCCTGGCAATTCCGAACACGACGCTCATGTCGTGTTCGGTGAAGAGAATCGTTAAGCCTCTCTCTGCCGATAGTTTGTTGATGAGGCCCATGATGATTTCTGTTTCCTCAAGAGACATCCCGCAGGTGGGTTCATCCAGGAGCAGCAATTCCGGTTCTGTGCCGAGGGTCACAGCCAATTCCAGGCGTTTCTTGTCGCCGTGAGAGAGAGAATCTCCTTCCACGTTTGCCTGATCAGCCAGTCCTACGTCCTCCAGAATTCCCCACACTTCTTGTTTGAAGAATTTTTTTGCCGTAGAAAAAAAGGTCAGGGTGACCTTCCGCTGGGATAAGAGGGCCATTAGGACGCTCTCATACACGGTGAGCTTCGGGTAGATGCTGGTGATCTGAAAAGACCGGGTGATCCCCAGTCTGCAGCGACGGTAGGCAGCCAGACTGGTGATCTCTTTGCCTTTAAATAGCACCCTCCCCGCGGTGGCCCGATGATACCCTGTGATCAGATTAAAATACGTGCTTTTTCCGGCGCCATTGGGCCCTATGATCGCGTGGATATCCCCTTTGGAAACCCCGAGGCTCACCCTGCTCACCGCTCTGAGTTTCCCGAATTCCTTGCTTATTTCCTGAGTTTCAAGAAGCATGTCACGTCTTCGCCGCTTGATTGTTTCTTTTTTTTCTCTGTTTGACCCTCTCCTGCGCAAAACCCAGAATTCCGCCCGGCAGAAAAAAGATAATAGCCAAGATCAGAGTTCCCATGATCACCGGCCAGTAAACCGTAAAACCAAGAACCCAGGCATGGAAGAAGGTTATGACGAACATCCCCAGTACGGGCCCAAAAAAAACCGATTGGCCTCCAAGAATCGCTGCCATGACCGGCTCGCCGGACTTGATCCAGTTGAGATAGGAGGGCGCAACAGAGCGATAGAAGGGAACCCAGATCGCTCCGGCGAGTCCGCAAAAAGCCGCGGCAATGACAAAGGCGATCAACTGGTATTTGGCGATATGAATGCCCAGGAACTCGGTTCTTTCAGAGTTCTCGCGCATGGCAACCACGGTCCTGCCGAAGGGAGAATGGATGATCTTCCACAAAATGAAGGCGGAAACCAGGAACACGAGGAGAATGAAAAAATAATAAGCCGTGATGGATTTGAGCAGATCGGGGGGGAAGACCCCCTGGATCCCATCATCCCCTCCTGTAAAATCGTGCCACTTAAACACAATGGTGAAAATCAGTTGACCGAAAGCCAGCGTTAGAACGGCAAAGTAGATTCCCCTCAAACGAACGCAGAAAATTCCGACCACGAGGCCAATTATAGCAGCCACCAAAATGCCTGCCACGATGCTCAGCCAGAAATTGAAATGCATTTTTGTCACAAGCATGGCGACCGTGTATCCGCCAAGCCCATAGAATGCCGCCTGACCAAAGGAAAGCTGGCCCATATAGCCAAAGAGAAAATTGAAGCTCAAGGCCATCAAACTCATGACCAGTGCCTCACACAGAACCGCCAGATAAAATTCGGACAGGACGGTAGGCGCAAGAAAGGCTGCGACAATCAGTAGAAGCAGCCACCATCCCCTCTTGATCCACGACTTTTTTTCGTCTATGCGGTGAACTTCCATTGTCATCTTTCCGGTTTTCCGAAGATCCCCCAGGGACGGATGATCAGCACAACGGCCATAACGATGAATATAAAGGCAAGAGCCAGCTCCGGTTTAAACAGAATTCCAAAAGCGTAGACTTGCCCAACGATGAAAGAACCTAGAAGGGTTCCGGGAAGGCTTCCCATTCCTCCAATCACCACCACGGCAAAACACTCTATGATGATTTCAACATCCATACCCAGGGCAACGGAGCCAAAGGGAGCGGTTACGGCGCCGCTCAATCCTGCGATCGAAGCTCCCAGAACAAAGATCCATGTAAAAAGCCATGGTATGGGGATTCCTAAAGCAGAAACCATCTCCCGATCGTGTGCAGCCGCCCGGATGATGTCTCCGAGCCGTGTTTTGTAAATGAGCCACCAGAGAAACACGACGAGGCCTAACCCCAGAAGGATGATGAAGAAGTTATAAGACGGGAATGGGAAGCCGAAGAGAAAAACAGCGCCTGTAAAAGGTTTGGGTCTTGGAATAGAGAGAAACTGCCCGCCCCAAGCCCACTTAACCAGGTCCGTGATGATTAAAATAATGGCATAAGTGGCCAGAAGCTGCTCCGGCCAGCCCCTGGCATAAAGCCGCCTGAGCAAAAAGAACTCAATGAGGACCCCTATGCCTCCCATGATCAGGGCGGCAATGACGGCGGCTACGTAGAAGCCGATAACCGGCATCAAGAGGAATTTCCAGATGCTGTAGGAAAGAAAGGCGCCCAGCATGTATAGAGACCCGTGGGCGAAGTTCAACACCCTCAGGACGCCGAAGGTCAAGGAAAGGCCCGAGGCGACGAGGAAAAGCAAGGCGCCTCGGGCGATACCGCTCATGAATTGGCTGAAGAGGACATCAAATGACATGATCGATGCCTTGCAGATCTTGTTGATTCAGTATTCTGCTTTCTTGCGCTTTGGACTTATCTCACAACGCCTGTTTTCTTCCAGATTTCACGGACACTCTCTTCAGGACGAATGACCTGATCTCCCGGCACCCTGGTGATGTCTTTCCATATCTTAAAGGGGTAGTTGGGATCCGCGGCAATGGTTCCCTGATAGCACGGAACTGTTCCCATGTGGTCTAAAGCTCGGATAGAGAACTGTTGTCTTAATCCCTCGAAGGGCATCCCTTCTATCGCCTTTATGACCGCCTCCGTCTCCGTTGTTTTTGCTTTGTCTATCGCTGCTTTCAGCAAATAAACCGCATCATAGTTCTGGACTGCCCAGCCGTCAGGATAGTCTCCAGTGGCCTTCCTGTATTTTTCTACGAACTCCGCCATCTTTGGATTAGGATCCATGAAGAAACATCCTCTCCCAAAGCCGAAGGTTCCTTCCGGTGCATCCGGCCCCAGAGCCAAAAGTACGGGGAAGTCATAGAGGGCGATGAAAGGGGTCCGTTCAAAAAAACCGTAGGGAGCCGCCTGCTTTGTAAAGGAAACCAGGTCTCCTCCGAAAAGCGATCCATGGACCGCGTCCGGTTTCTTGGCCATGATGGCTGTGATGAAAGCGGTGAAATCCTTTTCACCCAGTTTTGGCCAGGCTTCGTAGACGATCTCGGCATCGGGTACCAGTTTCTTGATCTCTTCGGCAAAAGCGGCTTCCTCACGTCGGCCGAACTCATAATCCGGCCCGATGGTGCAGAATTTCTTTGCGTTTGGAACTTTCTTGTGAAGGTACCTGGTTGCCGCGACCGCTTCCATGTACGTGTTGGGGACGACCTGGACGAAGTAGGGCGAGAATTTGTCCACGGTCTGCGCCTCTGTGTTGGCTATAGGCGAAATCCTCAAGATCTTGTATTCGGAGTGAACCACCTGCATGGCAAGACCGGTTCCGCTGCTGCACGGTCCAATGAGGAAATTGACTTTTTCTCTCAGGATCAGATCCTTAACTTCCCTCACCGCCACATCCACTTTTGCTTCCGTGTCTCGAATGATGAGATCCACTTTTCTGCCCAGGATCCCGCCGCTTGCATTGATCTCCCCCAGGGCTATCCTGATGCCTTTGACCCCTGTTTCGGAGTACATGTGGCATCCTCCGGCAAAGTCATAGATGGCCCCGATCTTGATCGGTTCCTGCGCGGAAACGGATGCACTTTGGCCCACAGCCATGAGAGCTAAAAGGATGCCTGTAACAAAGGATAAAACTGTCAGTTTTTTCATCTTTGTCCTCCCTTCTTTCCGGTAAAGGATTCCCGCCAAAAGCCTTATTTCACCCTATTGCCACATTGCTACCGATTTGATCAATCGCTGCAACCAATAGTCCAGTTCACTCCTTGTGGTCCCATCCCTTTGACCCAATTCCTGCAAGAATAAGGCCTTGACCGGAGGAATGAATTTATTTTCCGCTAATAGGTCGGCACGATGCAGCAATCAAAGAGAAGGTCCTCGCCTACAAGATATTTGGCATAGCGAGAAAATCCGAAAAGGAACAGATTCGCCTCTTCGATAGGAGTCATTATCTCCTTGATGCGAGACTTTCCCATCATCACACCCGCAACAGCACTTTCTGGAGTGACTCCCCGCTGGGTCCCCTCTGCGGAAATCTGGTTCAACGTCCAGAGCGTCCTGAAGAACCCGGTGCTCAGGGTGAAAGAGAGGACCTTTCCTTCGCCTTCTGCTGAAATAGACTGGGCCAAAGTTCTTAAACCGAACTTCTTCATATTGTCACATTTTCTCTTGCTCTTCTTTTGGAAAGTGAAATTTTTGCGTATCAAGCACTCTACATGAAGTCTTCTTGATACATCCGGAAGCGATTCAGGGATTCCAGGATGATTCTTCTCAAATCCAAGGTCAATGATCGGGGAGATCTTGTTCACAAAACCCTGTGCAGCTCTTCGTTCAGCACAGAGTACCCTCCACCTTTCTCCCTATCACTCTTCCTGCAACTCCTTGATCTCTGCATAGAAGTCCAGGGCTTCGGGGTTCCTCAGGGCATCCTTGTTCAGGACAACCTGTCCCTGAATCACTTTCTTTACGGCAAGCTCCACCTTTTTCATGTTCAGGGTATAGGGGATGTCCGGCACCCGGAGGATCTTTGCGGGCACATGCCGTGGAGACGCATTGGTGCGCAGGGTAGTGCTGATTTTTTTCTTGAGCGCATCCGTCAGCTCCTGCCCTTGGGCCATCTTGACAAAGAGGATGACCCGCACGTCCCCTTTCCAGTCCTGTCCCACCACCAGACTGTCCTCGATCTCCGGAATCTGCTCCATCTGGCGATAGATCTCCGCCGTGCCGATCCTGACGCCCCCCGGGTTCAGGGTGGCGTCGGATCTTCCATAGATCACCACACCGCCCCGGTCGTTGATTTCAATGAAATCCCCGTGTCTCCAAACCCCTGGGTACACGTCGAAATAGGCGTTACGGTATTTTTCGCCTTGAGGATCATCCCAGAAGTAGATCGGCATCGGGGGCGCCGCGGCCAGGCACACCAGTTCTCCCTGCCGGTTTCGAACCGGTTTGCCGTTCTCGTCGAAAGCCTCCACTTTCATGCCCAGGCAGCGGCATTGGAGCTCTCCTGCGTACACGGGGCCCATGGGATTGCCCCCTGCGAAACAGCCGTTAATGTCGGACCCTCCCGAAATTGAGGCGAGCTGGAGGTCCTGTTTGACTTCATGGTAGATGAACTCGAAGCCTTCCACCGAAAGAGGCGACCCTGTGGAAAGCACGGCACGAAGAGAAGAGACATCGTACTCCTTGGCCGGTTTCAATCCGACCCCTTGAACGGCTGCAATGTATCCGGCGCTGGTTCCGAAAACGGTGACCTTGTGATCCTGGGTCATTTTCCAGAGCGCTCCCGGGTTGGGGTGAAAGGGGTTCCCGTCGTAGAGCACCAGCGTTGCACCCACGGCGAGGGAACAGGTCAGCCAGTTCCACATCATCCAGCCACAGGTGGTGAAGTAGAAAATCCTGTCCTCCCGCTTGAGGTCTGTGTGGAGCAGCAATTCCTTCAGTTGATTGATCAATACGCCCCCGGCGCCCTGCACCATGCACTTGGGAAGGCCGGTGGTGCCGGAGGAGTACATGATGTAGTGGGGGTGATCGAAAGGCAACTGGATGAAAGGAATATCTTGATCGGCTTCCGGAGCCCGAAAATCCTTGTACAGAACCGAATTCGGCACGCCGCTGATTTCGGGAGCCTTTTCCG
>JAWOJI010000374.1:0-2897 GCA_046481735.1 Desulfatiglandales bacterium
GACACCCTTTTCCCTCTCTACAAAGAAGTCAATACCTACCCGCACCTGATGGATGAAGGGATTCCGGGAAACCCTGAAGGGATGACGCCCGAAGATCTTCACCCCAAGGCGTGGGCTATTATGGAACCCGTATTCAAAGCACAACGAAACGCGCAATACGCCAGGTTTGGAGAGCTGGCAGGTACCGGGCAGACCACGACCGATGTCACTCAGGCGGTCCTTGCCGCCTATCACGGGCGAATCGATGTGCTCTTCGTTCCCGTCGGGGTGCAGGTGTGGGGCGGGTTTACTTCGGAAACCGAAAAGGTTTATGTGCACGACTCCCTTGAACCCGGCGATGAGGACCTGCTTGACTTAACGGCCATCCAGGCCCTGACCAAGGGCGGCACGGTATATGTGGTCTCGCCGGAAAAAGTCCCGGAGCAGGCAGCCCTTGCTGCGAGTTTGCGCTATTGAGAGCGTCAGGGGGGTAGATCCAGATGAATATCATAGCCTTTGAAATTGAGGACTGGGAGCGCCCGGCCTTTGAAGGCCTGCAAAGGGGCATCGGGTAGGGAGGCATTTGAAATCATCATAACATTGATGAGCATCTGAAGGAGAAACTTATGCAGAAGAGACAATTAAAAAAAGGGATTTATTGGCTGGGCGCTGTGGACTGGGATAGACGCCTTTTTGACTCTCTGATTCCGCTTCCAGACGGTACGACGTACAATGCCTATTTGGTTGAAGGAAGCGAGAAGACCGCATTATTGGACACGGTCGATCCGGCTATGACGGATGAATTGATGGCGCAACTGGATGGTGTTGCCAAAATTGACTTCATCATCTCGCATCATGCCGAGCAGGACCATTCCGGAGCCATCCCTCGGGTCCTTGAGAGGTTTCCGGAAGCAAAAGTGGTTGTGACCCCAAAAGCCAGGGGAATGCTCATCGATCTTTTGAAAATTCCTGAAAGCGCCTTTGTCACCGTGGAAGACGGTGAAACCCTATCTCTCGGGAACAAGACGCTTAAATTTATTTATACGCCTTGGGTCCACTGGCCGGAGACTATGGTGACCTACCTGGAAGAAGATCGCATCTTGTTCAGTTGTGATTTTTTCGGTTCCCATATTGCGGGCACCGATCTTTTCGTCACCGATAAGGGTCGAGTGTACGAGGCTGCCAAACGTTACTTTGCAGAGATCATGATGCCCTTTCGGAGTGTGATCGAAAAGAATATCGAAAAACTCAAAGGGTATGACGTGGAAATAATCGCCCCGAGCCACGGCCAGATCTATGACCATCCTGTCTGGATCATGGATGCCTATCTAGACTGGGTCACAGGCGCTCCTCACAATTTGGTCGTTTTACCCTTTGTGTCCATGCATGGCAGCACCCGAAAAATGGTAGATCATCTGACTTCCGCCCTCGTAGAGCAAGGGGTTCAGGTCGAACTGTTCAACCTGACTGTTGCAGATATCGGAAAACTTGCCATGGCTCTTGTCGATGCGGCAACAGTTGTCGTTGGCACACCCACTGTTTTGGCCGGCCCTCATCCTTTGGCTGCTTACGGAGCGTTTCTGGCAAATGCCCTGCGGCCCAAGGCGAAGTTTCTTTCCATCATCGGATCATACGGATGGGGAGGCAAAACCGTTGAAATTCTCGCGGGAATGATTCCGAATCTGAAAGTAGAAGTGATAGAGCCTGTTCTGTGTAAAGGAGCTCCTTCAGGGTCTGATTTTGAAGCACTGGATCGGTTGGCTAACGCTATATCTCAAAAACACAAGGCCAATGATTTTCGATAGGATATGTCTGCGAAGCCATCAAATGTTAAGAGTCAGAACAATGGTTTCCAAAAGTAATCTGAAAATCGATAGAGGTGTCAATGAAAGCAACAGATGATCTCAGAAATGAACACCAGGGAATAAAACGCATGCTAAGGATTCTACAAGCCATGGCGGGCAAACTTGGACAGGGTGAACAGATTGACGGCGGACAGCTTCATGGTGTCATGGAGTTCTTGTCGATTTTTGTCGACAAATGCCATCATGGCAAGGAAGAGGAGTTCCTGTTCCCGGCATTGGAAGCTGCAGGCGCACCGCGTGACGGTGGTCCGATAGGTGTCATGTTAAACGAGCACGAACAGGGCCGGAAGCTTGTTGTAAAACTCAAAGATGTCGTGACACGGTACACACCCGGGAACAAAACGGCTGCGGCCGACTTTCAGCTGACCACCCGTGAATATGTAACACTGCTGACACAGCATATCGAAAAAGAGAACGATGTCCTTTTTGCAATGGCGGACGCCAAACTGGACGCTGCTAAAGATGCCGAGCTCTTCAAAGCTTTCGAACAACTTGAAAACGAGCGCATTGGACCGGGCAAGCATGAGGAATTTCATGAACTGTTGCATCGATTGGAGCATGAGTATTTGGGATAGTTCTAAAAACGTCCTTTGCCCTTTCTTATGGGATTCATCCTGTTCACCCGCGATGGCGCAACAACCGGCCTTGACGACATTGAACAGGACGGTTTTTTCAGGCTGATGCGCCGTGGGGTGATCACTGGTTTTTCGGAAAGGATCACGGATGAATATCATCGCCTTTGAAATGGAGGACTGGGAGCGCCCGGCCTTTGAAAGCCTGCAAGGGGAGCACCGGATTGAATTTGTGGCAGCCCCCCTGACAACGCAAAACGCCCGCGATTACGCCGACGCGGAGGTGGTATGCCCCTTTATTTACTCCGATTTGTCGGCCGACGTTCTTCAACATTTCGGTCGAATCAGGCTCATCGCGACCCGCTCCACCGGATTCGATCATATCGACCTTGGGTATTGCAAGGAAAAAGACATAACCGTCTGCAATGTTCCGGTCTATGGGGACAATACCGTGGCCGAGCACGTCTTTGCGCTGCTCTTG
>JAWOJI010000040.1:0-3053 GCA_046481735.1 Desulfatiglandales bacterium
ATTGTGAGCTTCAGCCCCTTCAGGGACGAATCCTCCCTTATGGCTGATCTTATCCTGCCTGATCACACCTATCTTGAAAAAATGGATGACGTGGTGTGGCCGGTGGGTCTGCAATATCCCTTCCACGGCTTCACCCAACCTGTGCTCGAACCTCTCTACGACACCCGATCCACCGGCGATGTGCTCATCCAGCTGGCTGATATGATGGGGGGAAAGTCCGCAGCATCCCTGCCCTGGGGGAACTACGAAGAGGTCCTCAGGGAAAGAGCGCTGAGCCTCATGGAGGCGGAAGGCGGACTGACCAGCCACGACTCTTCGAAACCTGCCTGGGAGGCCCTGACATCTCAAAGCGAGCCTCAGGCTGACCACGGCTCGCCGGAGGAATTGTGGGCAAAACTCAAACATGGCGGCTTCTGGTATCTCCCTCGCCACCGCTTCGGTCACCACGACACCCTTTATAAGACGCCCTCGCGGAAGTTCGAGTTCCGCAGCGATCTTCTTGAAACCGCGGCGCAGGCGGCTGACAGCCCTGAGCGCCACGAAGCCTATCCCCTGGTCATGGCTCCCTACGGTCTCATCAACCTCGCCAGCGGCTGGGCGCCCAGTCCGCCCTACCTTTACAAAACCCTTTTCGATCACCAGGTGAGGAAGAACGACTCCTTTGCGGATATTAACCCCCAGACTGCCGGGGAATACAGGTTAAAACAGGGAGACCTCATGATCATCGAGTCTCCTGCAGGAAAGGTTCAAGCCCGTGTCAACATTTTTCCGGGCGCCATGCCCGGGGTGGTCTATCTTCCTTTGGGCTTCGGCCACACGGGTTTCTCCGACTTCCACCAGAACAAAGGCGCCAACCCCAATGCCATCGTGACAGGCCCTGAGGATCCCCTGACCGGCCTGCCTGCCTGGTGGCGCACACCGGTGAGAATTTCTAAGGCGTAGAAGCAATCGAGGAAACGGGGTAGATGATGAAACAGGAAGAGGGTAAATACAAGTACGGCATGGTCATTGATCTGGACAAGTGCACGGGGTGCGGAACCTGCATGGTCGCTTGCGCCTCCGAAAACAACGTGAGCGTGAGAACGGACGAGTCGGACAAGGAGCGCAGCATCGCGTGGATGCAACTCTTCAAGATCAGCAACGGCAAACCCTTTCCCCAAACAGAGGTGAGTTATTTTCCCAGGCCCTGCATGCACTGTCACCACCACACCCCTTGCGTCTCTGTGTGTCCGCCCACGGCAACCCAGATGGACTACCACACGGGCATTGTGAGCCAGATTTACACCCGATGCATTGGATGCCGGTACTGCCAGGCTGCCTGTCCTTACCATGCCCGCTACTTCAACTGGTATGACGGGTACGCCTGGATCCAGCCCTTTCCCAAGGGCCTGGAGCGACAGCTTTCGTCCGAAATCTCCGTTCGCATGAGAGGCGTGGTGGAGAAGTGCTCTTTCTGCCACCACCGCTTGATGCGAGCGAGAACCAGGGCTTATGTCGAAGGAAGAAGGGAACTGGAAGAACATGAATACATTACGGCTTGCGCCGAGACTTGCCCTACCCAGGCCATCACCTTCGGGGATCTCAACAGGCCGGAACACAAAGTGACCCAACTTTCCAAAAGCCCCAATGCGTTCCGTCTCCTGGAAAAGCTGGGCACAGATCCAAAAGTCTATTACTTGTCAACCCGGGAATGGGTTCGAAAGATGGCGGACAACTATCGGCCGGATCAGCTCGAGCCGGTAGGCACGAGAAAAACATAATGCGGGAAGGAGCATTCATGGATGCGGCATTGATACCGGACGGCTTGAAAAGAACTTCTCCGGCGAGATTCTTCTTGTGGACGTTGCCTTGGCTGGGGCTTCTTGCCTGGGGCGGAATAAGCGCCTTGCTCTGCCTCTTGCTCGGCTTGAACCAGACCAACATGAGCAACATATTCGCTTTTGCTCTCTGGATCGTTTTTGATCTGGCTATCATCGCTCTTGGGGCGGGCGCCTTTTTCACGGGTTTCCTCACCTACATCATCGGGAAAAAGGAGCTCAAGGATATCATCAACGCGACCGTAATCATCGGTTTCATCTGCTATTCGGGTGCTGTGGCCATGCTCGGGATCGATATCGGTCAGCCGATCCGGGGATGGTTCATCTTCTGGCATGCAAATGTGCATTCCATGCTCACAGAGGTTTCTTTTTGCATTACCGCCTACCTGGCTGTTCTCGGCATCGAATACCTTCCCATTATCCTCGAGAACAAGAAGCTTCAGGAGGTCCGTGATTTCAGGATATTCGGGCACAACCTGCATCATATCATGGCCGTCTTTGCGGCGACCGGCGTGTTCCTTTCCTTTTTCCACCAGGGGTCCCTGGGCGGCATGTTCGGGGTCATGTATGCCAGACCCTTTGCGGCCAGATGGGAATTCTACATCTGGCCCACCACTTTCTTTCTATTCGTGTTCTCAGCCATCGCAGCGGGTCCCTGTTTTACGATCCTTTGCACCAAGCTGACGGAAGCAATCAGCCGGAAGAAACTGGTTCCCGATGGAACGATCCAACTGCTCGCCAAGATCTCCGGGTGGCTTCTGGCGGGTTACCTGGTTTTGAAAATTGTCGACACCCTGGGTTGGGTGCATGGCATCGTTCCCGGTGCAGGACTCACGTTCATGGATTTCTTCCGGGAAGGACCTTACGGCGCCTGGCTTTTGGGGATGGAGATCATCGTCTGCGGGGTCATCCCGGCCATCATCCTGGTGACGCCCCAGGCACGGCAGAACCAGGGGCTTCTCATCCTGGCCTGTCTCCTCAACTGCACGGGAATCGTTCTAAACCGGTTCAACTTCATCATTTTGACTCTGGCCATCCCGGTCATGCCCTTTGCCAGGTTCTGGAGCTACCTGCCCACCTGGCAGGAATGGGGTATCGCGATGGCCGTCATCGGCTATGGGATGCTTCTCTTTTCCGCTTCGTACCGGTATCTGCCCCTGTTCCCAAAAGAGAAGGAATTGAATGCCGCGGTTAATGGATAGGGTTTTGGAGGGAATGCATGACCCCTTTTTCTTT
>JAWOJI010000169.1:0-3217 GCA_046481735.1 Desulfatiglandales bacterium
CTCCAGGGAGTTGAGCAAGCGCGACACAGGAAGGACCCTATACCTCCTGGACGAGCCCACCACGGGGCTTCATTTCGAGGACATCAAGAAGCTTCTCGAGGTTCTCAACCACCTTGTCGCTTTGAACAACACGGTCGTCGTGATCGAGCACAACCTGGACGTAATCAAGACGGCGGACCACATCATCGACCTGGGGCCCGGGGGCGGAGACCGTGGAGGATACCTCGTGGGGGCCGGCCCCCCGGAAGCCATCGCGCAAATAGCCGACTCCCACACCGGCCACTTCCTGAAACGCATCCTGGCCGCGCCGTAAAAACTCCGTAATACCGTGTCTCAAAAGTTCTGCTTCTGATTTCGGCAAAGTAAGATCATGATCTTGCGGTTGATATTTAACCCACTTCCCAGAGACACGGAAATCCGAAGCACGAAATCCGAAATCCCTGGCCCAGACCAGGCAAGAGGAGAAATTCTGTCGAGATTGTGAATTCATGCTCCGATTAGAACTCTTTCTTGTATCGAGAATGTCGCGCCAGGGCGGGCCGAAACAATATCAAAACTACAATGTCCAAAATCCAAAACAAACTGCAACCAAGCCAAGTCACGTTCTTTTGTTTTGGTCATTCGTATTTTGATCATTCGGATTCTTGCCCGCCCAGGCGGGTGAATTTCGAGTTTCGATATTCGGATTTCGAATTTAGAGAATCCATCCGGTTTTTGCACAATGTTGAACTGCCAAAAAACGACACACAACTTATGAGACGTGATAGTAACAGTTTAGCAATTGAAAACCTCATGGGCATCAGGCATGGGGGTCTCCTTTCGCTACTTCCCAAATCCACCCACCACTTTCGGTTCATGGCAGATGAAGGCTTGATGGTGGATCAGGGGCTCCCTAAATCCACCGTCTAATTCGAGTTCATTGAAGTGAATCAAACGGTTGGATAGGATTCCTGATCACCAGGAAGGCATCAGATGCAAGGCTTCCGATATCCCGAGGAATGAGGCGTACAGGCCGGTACGCCGCAGTGACGAGGGATGAGGGTAACGCAGCAGATGATGTCTTGATGGTGGATCAGGGGGGCTATGATTCGGCTTGACTGGTAGCCCAACTGTGTTACTCTTGGTGATCTCGTAAAAAATCCTACACCGTCATTGCGAGGCGCGAAGCGCCGTGGCAATCTCTCTGCGATTCAAGGAGTTATGAGATTGCCGCGCTTCGCTCGCGATGACATATCGGCGGTTTTCGGGCTTTTTACGAGTTCATCACTCTTGTCAACATTCATTTCCACCGTCCGCTTTTTTGGGGCATCCGATGGACGATTTCCCCAAATTCCTAAAGAACATCCGGCCTAGAGCAAGAAGCGACAGAAGACAGCATCCGATCGACGATCCCATCTTGTTTCCAAATAACATATCGCCCAGATCAAGGAGTGAGAGAAGACGGCATCCCAGGGAAAACTGTTTCATTGACTCAGGGTACATGGTGCAAAACCTTTGGTACAAGGGCTGTATTCGGGATATTAGTCCAGGGGGCGCATATGTGCAAACAAACGAAAACAGCGCCTTTTCCCCTGGAGAGGATGTGTTCCTGATTGCTCGAATTACTGTACTCCGTCAACAATTCAGAGCTAAGATTGCGTGGGTCGGGGTGCACGGTATAGGTGTGAAGTTCCAGATGCTGGAACTTGAAACCGGTAAATCCGCGCCTGCAACGGATGAAAACGAATCTCGTGAAGAGAAGCGCAGGGAATTGCCAAGATTCAGAAGCAGGAAGGTTCGCTGGGAACCTTCCGGAAGTGATGATGTTGTAAAGTACAGGCTTTACTGGTCAACAAGGGGCGCCGTTACCTACGATTCGGATTTCATGGATGTTGGCCCTATGACGGAGGTTACACTTCCAAAGGATATTCCCTCATTCCCCTTGATTTCAGGGAACATAGAGCTGGCCATTAGCGCAATTAATGAAGCCGGAAATGAATCGGAGCTGATTAAAGCGGTTGTGCATGCAGATGGTACTGTCCCAGAGGCGCCGCAAAACCTGGTTATCGAAGAAGTGTAGAATGTGGTGACGTCTCAAAACCTCTTAGCAAAACCCAGCTTTCCTCCCTCGTTTTGATAAACTGACTTCTTACGACCTCCAAACCAGGCATCACCTGGCCTTCAATTCTGTATACACCTTTCCCACCGCTGTATTTTTTTTTGCACCTTTCGATCTGAACACCTGAAGACAGGAGTTCCACTCAATCACAATTCCCCATTGAAATTCAAGGTGTTGCAAAGCCCAGCCCTCGAACACCCATTGCGGCACAGGTTTTGCCATACAGAAATCAACGGCCGGGAAGAGAGCATTAGAAGGCTGCCGGGCAAAAAGGCGCCTCAGCGTGTGCCGGCTTCCGTTCATAGAGGAGGAGCAGCAATGAAATCTTTGTGTGCATGGCTCAGAGGAGCCGTTATTTTTCTGGCCTTCCTGCTTTTTTCCGTTCCCGGTGCACAGGCAGGTGAAGTCACGCTGGCGTGGGATCCCAACTCCGAATCCGACCTTGGCGGTTACAGGGTGTATGTTGGCTTGGAAAGCCGCAGCTATGACAACGTCACCGACGTTGGAAACTGCACCAGTTGGGTCGTATCCGAGTTGGAAGAAGGACGGACCTACTACTTTGCAGTCACCGCATACAACACGTCGAACCTGGAGAGCGACTTTTCCAACGAGGTCACGACCACGCTTTCAACTGCGAACCAGCCGCCATTGGCCAATGCCGGCCCTGACCAGAAAGTGAGCGAGGGCGTGCTTGTCACCCTCAATGGATCAAACAGCACAGACCCGGAAGGAGGCAGCCTGACCTTCTCCTGGTCCCAAATCGGAGGGAGCCCCGTCACCCTTGGGCATCCATCTCCAACTGAGGCAACCTTCTATGCCCCCTACGTTGAACCGGAAGGGGAAACCCTGACTTTTCAGCTCACGGTGAAAGATCCGGGCGGCCTCGAGTCCTCCGATACCTGCATGGTAAATGTGATCTGGATCAATGAGCCGCCTGTTGCAGACGCCGGGCCTGACCGGAATGTGAAGGAAGGCGAAAAAGTGATTCTGGACGGCTCCAAGTCCTATGATCCTGATGGGTTCACGCTCGCCTATGAATGGGCTCAGACCGGCGGTACAAAGGTCACGATCTCCGATCCTGCCGTTTCGCAGCCCGTCTTCACGGCGCCTGCACTGGAC
>JAWOJI010000176.1:0-14922 GCA_046481735.1 Desulfatiglandales bacterium
GAATAGGGGTGCCTTCTTATGGCTTCTGTGAGCTGGCCTCCTTCATCATAGCCAACATACCCGGGAGGCGCCCCGATCAGCCTGGCCACAGAGTGTTTCTCCATGTACTCGGACATGTCCAGGCGAACCATGTACCTTTCGTCATCGAAAAGAAATTCTGCCAGCGCCCTAGCCAACTCGGTTTTTCCCACTCCCGTAGGGCCCATGAAAATGAAGGAACCTATCGGTCGATTCGGGTCCTGCAGTCCTGAGCGAGCCCGCCGAACCGCATTGGCCACGGCGATGATCCCCTTTTTCTGGCCCACAACACGCTGCTCAAGCCTTTCCTCCATACTGATGAGCTTCTCCTTTTCGCCCTCCATCATTCTGGACACTGGAATTCCAGTCCATTTGGCAATAACTTCCGCAATGTCTTCGCTGTCCACTTCTTCCTTGAGCATTTTCTTTTCCCTCTGGAACTGCTCCAGGGTCCTGTTCTCTTCTTCCAGGCTCTTTTCCAGCGTGATCAGCGTTCCATACTTGAGTTCTGCAGCCCTTGAAAGGTCACCCTGGCGCTCAGCTACCTGTGCCTCTGTTCGGGTGGACTCCAGCTTTTCCTTGATCTCCCTTATTCTTGATATGGTCTCCTTCTCCTTCTGCCAGTGACTTACCATTTGCTCCTTCTCGGCATGAAGTTCGGAGAGCTCCTTTTCGATTTTCTCCAGCCTATCCCTGGAGCCTCGATCCTTCTCCTTTTTCAGGGCTTCCCGCTCTATTTCGAGTTGGGTGACCTTTCTCTGCACCGCATCGATTTCAGCAGGCATGCTGTCGATCTCGATCCTCAACCTGGATGTGGCCTCGTCAATCAGGTCAATGGCCTTGTCAGGCAAAAACCGGTCCGTGATGTACCGCTGAGACAGGGTCGCTGCAGCCACCAGAGCCGAGTCCTTGATCCGGACGCCATGGTGCACTTCATATTTCTCTTTGAGCCCCCGCAGGATGGAAATGGTATCCTCCACTGAGGGCTCCTCCACCATGATGGGCTGGAATCTTCTTTCCAGGGCTGCATCTTTCTCAATGTGCTTCCTGTACTCCTTGATGGTTGTCGCCCCGACACAGCGAAGTTCCCCCCGGGCCAGCGTGGGCTTCAACATGTCGGAAGCGTCGACGGCTCCTTCCGCTGCACCGGCGCCCACCAGGGTGTGCATCTCATCGATAAAGAGGATGATCTCACCATGGGCATCGGTGATCTCCTTGAGAACCGCCTTGAGCCGGTCTTCGAATTCTCCCCGATACTTGGCGCCTGCAATGAGGGCGCCCATGTCCAGTGCCACAACCCGCTTGTTCTTCAAAGTCTCAGGCACGTCTCCCTGAATCACTCGCTGGGCAAGGCCTTCCACGATGGCGGTCTTGCCCACCCCGGGCTCGCCGATAAGCACCGGGTTGTTCTTGGTTCGCCGTGAAAGGACCTGAATGACCCTCCGGATTTCGTCATCCCGGCCGATGACCGGGTCCAGATCGCCCTTCAGGGCGATAGCGGTGAGGTCCCTGCTGAACCGCTCCAGAGCCTGGTATTTGTCCTCCGGGTTCTGATCCGTAATTCTCTGGCCGCCGCGGATCTCCACAAGAGCCTTGAGAACGGCGTCTCTCGTCACACCGGCTGCGGCAAGAAGTTTTGCCGCCCTGCCCTCCTTCTCCTCGACGACGCCCAGAAAAACGTGCTCAAGTCCGACATACTCGTCTTTCATTTTCTCCGCTTCTTCAAAGGCGCGATCCAAGACCGCTTTCCCGCGGGGAGAGAGGTATACTTGGCCGGCGCCGGGCCCGGAAACGGCCGGCATCTGTTCAAGGGCAGCTTCCGCTTCCTTGTGAAGCTGAGCCTGGTTGACGCCGATCTTTCCCAAAAGCGGGGGAATCACCCCTTCTTTTTGCTGCAAGAGCGCTCCGAGAAAATGTTCGGGATCCAACTGCTGGTGTCCGAACCTCTCGGCAAGACGCTGAGCTTCTTGAATCATCTCTTGTGATTTGAGTGTCATCTTATCAAAACGCATGATCGAATCCTCCTGCACCATGACGTGCGAGCGAATGTGTAATTAGTTTAAACTGAACAAAACTAAGCTTAGTCAAGGTCGGTGTCAAGGAAGGCCGGGACGTTTCCCGAAAACAACTACGAAGCGACAAAAGAGCAACACCATGGAAGAAAGAAGGATCGGCCTCCCCCTCAGCCCCTAACCGGTGAAAAGGTTCTTTGTGGCGAAATCCGGATCGCTCGTAAGGTTTACCCCAAGACGGCGCAACCCTGCTTCATCCCCCGGTGTCGGCATGTGGGTGAGGTGAACCTCGCAGCCGCGCAGGTCCTTGAGTTTCTCCAAGGCAAGTTGAGCTGCCGAGTTGGTGGACGCGCTGATGGTCAGGGCGATCAAGGTCTCCACCAGATCCAGGCTGAGTGTCTTCTCGTTCATGATCCTTGTTTTCAATGTGGTCAAGGCATCGGTGATAAATGGGGGAAGGAGCTTGATCTTTTCTGGAATCCCTGCCAGATGCTTGATCGCATGAAGGACAACACTGGATGCGGCATGCATGAGTGGGGAGTTGCTTCCGGTCACGATGGCGCCGTCCATAAGGGCGATAGCCGCACCGCAATAGATGCCCTCACTGCCCCGTCCTTTCTCCCGCGCCTCCTCCGCCGCCCGCCGGGCAGGTTCCACCACCACCCGGTCCTCCGGGCTGGACCGAAAGTCCTTGATGAAAAGCTCCACTCTCTGAACGGTCTCTTTATCGGTAAAACCCATGGCATACTCACAACGGTAGCGAAAATACCTCCGGATCACCTCTTGAACCGATGCTTCCCGGGAAAGGTCGTCATTAACAATAGCAAAACCGGCCCTGTTCACACCCATATCCGTGGGTGACCTGTAAAACGATTCACCCCCCGTAATGGATTCCAGAATCCTCTTGAGAACAGGGAAAACCTCCACGTCCCGGTTGTAGCTCACTGCTTTTTTTTCATAGGCTTCCAGGTGAAACGGGTCGATAAGGTTAAAATCCCTGATATCCGCGGTTGCCGCCTCGTAAGCCACGTTGATGGGGTGTCGGAGCGGAAGATTCCAGATCGGGAAGGTCTCGAATTTGGCATACCCCGATTTGAGTCCCCTCCGGTAGTCATGATAGAGTTGGGAAAGAGAGGTGGCGAGCTTGCCGCTGCCGGGACCGGGCCCTGTCACGATGACGAGGGGCTTTTCCGTCGCGATGTACTCATTGGCGCCGTAGCCTTCGTCGCTCACGATAAGATCCACGTCCGTCGGATACCCCTTCGTGAACCGGTGTGTGTAGACTTTGATGTTTCGTCTTTCCAACTTGTTCTTGAAATGCACAGCCGACGGCTGGTTGTCGAATCGTGTGATGACCACGCCCAGCACATCCACATCCCAGCCTCTCAAGTCATCGATCAGTTTCAGGGCATCCGAGTCATAGGTGATGCCGAAATCGGCGCGGATTTTTTTCCTCTCAATATCCCCTGCGTAAATGCAGAGCAGAATGTCCGCCTTGTCCTTCAATTGCTGAAGAAGGTGCATCTTTGCGTTTGGATCATAGCCGGGAAGAACTCTGGCTGCGTGGTAATCGAACAGGAGCTTTCCTCCAAATTCGAGGTAGAGCTTGTTGTTGAATCGCGAGACCCTTGCAAGGATTTCCTGCGTCTGCTCCTCGATGTATCGCTGGTTGTCAAAGCTTATCCCTTGCGTCATGCCCTCTCTCCTGCTTTTGATCCATCGCCTGTCCGGTTTCAGGCATAGTGCAAACTTGGCGGCCCATTGCCACCTTTGCAACAGACCCTCACGCTCGATGCGTCTTGCTCATTTAAAAAGCCGGCGTGTTGCGAAGCCGTCGTTTTTGGAGGTGAACGATACGCCAACCCTTTTTTCATTTCAACAACTTGTTTGCCTGAGGCGCACTCTTTCTCAAAGTGCCTTGACATTTGAGCGTGATTCTTCTATGTAATGGTTTCCTTACCTTGCAGAATGGCATTCTTGCGCGAATGGAGCATGAAGAACAATGGACAGTGACAGTCGAAGCAGTGTGTTGATGTGCATGCAGTGTGGAATGTGCGCGGGGAGTTGCCCGGAATCAGGGATTACTCCATTCAATATCCGGACAATGGTGAGAAAAACACAGCTTCATCGCAAGATCGATGAATCGATCCCATGGTACTGCAGCTCTTGCGGCGAATGCACTTTGAGGTGCCCACGGGACGTCAAGCCCTCGGAAATGATCTTTGAAATCAGGTCCGCTCTGGTTGAAGAGGGCGAGATTCCTCTGTCGATTCAAAAGGCCCTTGAAAACACCTTTGTACAGAAAAACCCGTGGGGACGGCCACGGTCCAAAAGGGGCGAATGGTTGAATGAACTGAAGGACATCAAAGTTCCTCATGTAAGCGAGACAGTGTCAAAAAGGCTGCTCTTCACCTGCTGCATTCAGGCCTACGATCCCCGCTGCATGGTGATCCCCGTAAACGTGGCCCGGATACTGCACAAAGGCGGCGTGGAATTCGGGACCCTCGGAACGGAAGAAGCCTGTTGCGGCAATGAGATCCGACGGATGGGAGAAACAGGTCTTTTCGAGGACCTGCAGGAAGGCAATCTGGCCGTTTTGAAAAAGCACGACGTGCAGCAAATCATCGCCCTTTCTCCCCACTGTATGAACGCTCTGAAAAAGGAATACGGAGACCACGGCATTGAAGTCCTCCACTACACAGAAGTTTTGGCGGAGATGCTTCGAGAGGGGGTTCTGACTTTCAGAGAGCCTTACCGCAAGAAAGTCATCTATCACGACCCATGTTTTCTCGGCAAGCAAAACAAGGTTTTTGAGGCCCCGAGGGATATCCTCAAGGCCATCGATGGTCTTGAGCTTCTAGAGTTTTCCGGGGCAAGGGAGAACTCCCTTTGCTGCGAAGGGGGCGGAGGAAGAATGTTTTATGAAGCGGAGATCGCCTATGTGAGGAACAGCGAAAAAAGGGTTGAGGAGGCGGTGGCAAAAGGCGCAGAAGTCCTTGCTACGAGCTGCCCTTTCTGTGTGATGACCCTGGAAGATCCTGCTACGGAAAAGAGCCTCCCCGTTAAAGAACTCTCTGAAATCGTCATGGAGGTACTGTAGACGCCGGCCAATGCAACCAAAGCCGACATGGATATCTTGGAGAACTGTTCAAAGGGTTCCATGGGATCTCGCGACCTCGCCAGGACCTTTGTTTTTTCTTGCCTTTCCAGACTGCGGAACACTGTTTTCTTTTTCCTTTTGGGAGCACTTCTTTCCCCAACATCTTCCACACAGGCTCAAGAGCCCCTCTTAACGAGAATCATTGTCCTCAAAAATCAGGTCGATCTTGAAAGAAGCCTTCAGGACGGCTCTTATCGCGGAGAAGCAGGCATCCTCCGAATGAAGCCTGAAGTCGCCGAGTCTTTCGGCATGCGGGTTTTCTCGAATCAGGACTACCGGGATGCCATGGCCGGATTTGCCCGTGCGGAAGCGCTTCTCGATCGGGCCAAAGCGGCCATGATATCGAAAGAGACGGAACCCCAACCGGGACGTCACGCAAAGACGATAGCCGACAATTACCTCCGTCACCGTCACGCTCTCGGGGAAGCGACACAAGCCCTTGTTCGCTATCGCGAAAGACTTGCCCTGGAGCCGGACGACAGGCGCAGGGAAGATGTCTGCCTAGAGGTGCTGGACCGTCTCCTGCAAGAGAGTCTGAAGAAAGCAGAGACGCGTTTGAGGGACGGTCTTGGTCATTTCTACAATGGTTGCCGTGGCAATCCCGCCGGGGAGCCGGCCCTGACCCCCGAAAACGTGGAATTCGTCAATCAGGTTTTCAACCACTACAAACGCGAAGCAGCGGGGGAAAAATCGGCAGCCTTTCATCTTGACCGAATAGAAGACTACAGGCCCCAGACTCCTTGGGTGTGGAAGCCCGCTTTCCCGCATGGGTTTCCCTACACCTCTTTTATTGAAGACACCGTGCAAAGGCTTCGAAGCCGAGATTGCGAAGTCGATCCCCTCCTATTCCTGGCTCTGCTCAGAAGGGAATCCAATTTTGACGCCTCCGCCGTGTCCCATGCGGGTGCGGTCGGGCTCACGCAGATCATGCCGGGGACCGCTTTGGATCTGGGAGTGAGAACAGTTTTCTACCCCGACTACATGGACGAGGCGGGGGCCTTGATGGATAGAGAGCGCAAGGCCAGAGCGCAAGCCATGGAAGCTCTTTCCGGCATTCGCGAAAGCAACAAAATCGAGTTTGCCGCCAAAGCGCGCTCCCTCATGCAAAGGACCATGGACCTTTCCAGGCAAAGGGAAAAGCTCCTGCGACGATACCGGAAAGACTTGCTGGAGGGTCGTGCAGATGACCGGTTGAATCCTTCGGTGGCCATTGACTTCGGTTACGGCCATTTCTGTGCCCTCATGAAAGAGCATGCCGGAGACATCAGTCTCGCTCTCGCGGCCTACAACGCAGGAACAGGCAGGGTGAAAGAGTATAACGGAATTCCACCTTTCGGGGAGACGGTGCGCTTCAGAAATCGGGTGCTTGAATACTACAGGGACTACCTGAGGGCATTGACCGCTCTCGATCATTGAAAGCGAGCCATACCCGGTCGATCGCGTTTCGACAGGGTAAGGACAGTGAACCGGGATCGTTTGAAAGCGACTCCTATGGCCTGGGGCCTCCCTTATGAAACTCCTCCGCCCACCTCAGCCAGATCCTTTTTCGATTTTGAAACTTGAACAAGACCCTGTCCAGGTGCTTAGACAGCTCGAGGTCAACGATTTTTCTTCGGGAAAAGGCCAGAAGTTCCCGTTCCATCATCTCCAGATCCGGCCTTCTTGGCTCGATGCCCTGAGAATACTTTTGGAAGTTCAGATGCATTTCATCGATCTTTCGATCCAAATCGACTATTTTTTCACGAATGGCCAGGTTGTCTTTGGAAATCAACATGTTGCGACTTCCCTCATGGGCGCCCAAACCGTCCTTTACCTGAGTCGCCGGCTCCGGAATCGGGCAAGTCAGGGTGGATCGTAACTCTGACCCACCCGGTTTGCAACGAAATCTTGACAAGGCCATTGCAATGGGGAAAAATGTTTTTCGTCTTTCCAGTTTTGGGACGTGATCCGCGTGTTGTCCTGGAGCTGCATACACTTTTAGGTCTTAGTGAATTGCGAAAATACCAGCACGGGGAAAGGGAAAAATGGCGGGAACAGCTCTCATAAAATCGGATTTCGCAGGTCTCGAATTGATCAAGCGGGGCAAGGTGAGGGATATTTACAGTGTGGAGGATAATCTTCTGCTCGTTGCCAGCGACAGAATATCCGCCTTCGATGTGGTGATGGATGACCCCATCCCGGATAAGGGAAAAAGCCTCACAGGCATTTCCCTCTTCTGGTTCAAAACCCTGGAGCCTATTGTAGAAAACCATGTCGTTGCCTCCGATCCGGACAGCTATCCCGAAGCCTGTCTTCCATACAGGGAGGAACTGAGAGGCCGAAGCATGCTGGTCCGGAAAGCCGATCCTCTCCCTGTGGAATGCATCGTTCGGGGCTACCTCTCCGGTTCCGGCTGGGCCGAGTATCAGAGGCAAGGCAGCGTTTGCAACATTCCCCTTCCGCCCGGGCTTTTGGAATCTCAAAAACTCCCCCAACCCATTTTCACGCCTTCCACCAAGGCCGAGGCAGGCCTCCATGATGAAAACATTTCTTTTGACAAAGCCGCAGAGATTCTGGGCAAGAAAAGAGCGGAAGCCGTACGGGATTTCAGTCTCAGGATTTACGTGGCGGGGAGCGAATTGGCGGCTAAGAAAGGGATTATCATTGCCGACACCAAATTCGAGTTCGGTCTCAAGGACGGACGCCTGATACTAATCGACGAAGTACTCACTCCCGATTCTTCCCGTTTCTGGCCTGCGGACGCTTACCGGCCGGGCGGATCCCAAAAAAGCTTTGATAAACAATTCCTCCGCGACTACCTCAGCGGCCTGGACTGGCCAAAAGAGCCCCCTCCTCCGCGCCTCCCCAAGGGAGTCATTGATAAAACCAGGGAAAGATACATGGAGGCGCTCCTGCGTCTTACAGGCCGCGGCCTGGACTGAGACTTTCAAAAAGTTTCTCAAATCTCCTGCTCCCCTGCATTGACAAAGCCGGTACCGATGCTTACTCTACAACTGTTTATGATTTTGAAATTATTCGGTTTACGCCTCTCTGTCCGATTCGGGAGCGAGCGACTTTAAGGACATGGCCAAAGAAAAACAGGAAAAGAAGGACGCGCAGCAAACCGACAGAGCCGAACCCGACCTGGAGTTCATACCAGATTCCGGCGAGTATGAAAACCTGTCCAGGGAAGATCTCATAAGTCTTGTCAAGCAGGCAAAAGAGGCCTCGGACAAGAATTATGATCTTTACCTTCGCTCTCAGGCTGAAATCGATAACATCCG
Source organism: Desulfatiglandales bacterium (assembly GCA_046481735.1). GTDB lineage: Bacteria > Desulfobacterota > DSM-4660 > Desulfatiglandales > HGW-15 > JAFGDM01. The sequence continues at coordinate 8,454 of JAWOJI010000176.1, forward strand.
AAAGAGAACCAAGAAGGAAAAAGAAGACTGGCACAATTATGCCAACGAAACGCTTGTAAGGAACTTGCTGCCCTCGCTGGACAATCTTGAGAAAGCATTGGAGCACGCCGACAACGAGAACGCAATCAGCGCGTTGAAGGAAGGGATTGAGTTGACCTCGAAAGGTCTGAGGGACTCTTTGTCGAAATCGGGCCTTGTGGAGGTTCGTGCACTCGGAGAACCTTTTGACCCCTGCTATCACGAAGCGGTGTCCCAGATTGAGAATGATCAAGTCGAACCGGGTACGGTCGTTGAAGAACTTCAGAAGGGATATCTGCTCAATGATCGATTGATTCGTCCCGCCGTGGTGGTGGTAAGCAAGCCCGGACCGTCTCCTTCGGCTGATCAGGATGGATTTTCTGCAAGGGCATGTGAATAAAATCTAGGTGTGGATGATTGAGGAGGAAATTATGGGTAAGTTAATTGGCATTGATCTTGGCACAACAAATTCATGTGTTGCCGTTATGGAAGGGGGAGACCCTGTTGTCATCGCCAACTCCGAGGGCAGTCGAACGACCCCCTCGATTGTCGCGTTCACGGACAAGGGCGAGAGGCTGGTCGGGCAAATCGCCAAACGGCAAGCCATCACCAACCCGGATAACACGGTTTTCGCCGTAAAACGGCTCATCGGAAGAAAATTCGAAAGCCAGGAAGTTCAGAAAGATGTAAAAGTACTTCCCTACAAGATTGTCAAGGCATCCAACGGAGATGCCCATGTGAGCGTTCGAGGAAAGAGCTACAGCCCTGCCGAGATATCTTCCATGATTCTTCAAAAAATGAAGCAAACCGCCGAGGATTATCTGGGCGAGACGGTTACAGAAGCAGTTATTACTGTTCCAGCCTATTTTAATGACAGTCAGAGACAGGCGACAAAAGACGCCGGCAGGATCTCCGGCCTGAACGTGCTGAGGATCATCAACGAACCCACCGCCGCGTCGCTTGCCTACGGCCTGGACAAGAAAGGCGACAGGAAGATTGCGGTTTTCGACCTCGGCGGAGGAACTTTTGATATTTCCATCCTGGAAATCGGTGAAGGGGTCTTTGAGGTCAAGTCAACCAACGGAGACACCCATTTGGGTGGCGAGGATTTTGACCTCCGGGTGGTCGATTATCTTGCCGACGAGTTCCGAAAAGACCAGGGGATCGATTTGCGCTCCGACAAGATGGCTCTTCAAAGACTCAAAGAAGCGGCGGAGAAGGCGAAGATGGAACTCTCCTCTTCCCAGGAAACCGACGTCAACCTGCCCTTTATCACCGCTGATGCGAGCGGCCCGAAGCACATGAACATCAAACTGACCAGGTCCAAGCTGGAGGCCTTAGTGGACGATCTCGTGGAAAGGGTGGTTGAACCCTGCCGGATGGCAATAAGAGACAGCGGCCTCAAGCTTTCCGACATCAATGAAGTGGTCCTGGTAGGCGGCATGACAAGGATGCCGAAAGTCCAGCAAAAGGTGAAGGAAATATTCGGCAAGGAGCCGGGCAAGAACGTCAATCCGGATGAGGTGGTCGCAGTGGGAGCAGCCATTCAGGCCGGGGTTCTCAAAGGCGAGGTCAAAGACGTTCTGCTCCTGGACGTGACGCCCCTTTCCCTTGGCATTGAAACTCTGGGTGGGGTTTTTACAAAACTCATTGAAAAGAACACAACCATCCCCACGCGGAAAAGCCAGATCTTTTCCACCGCTGCGGACAACCAGACTGCTGTGGAGATTCACGTTCTTCAAGGGGAGAGGGAAATGGCCGCCAACAACAAAACCCTCGGCCGTTTCCAGCTCGTTGGTATCCCACCGGCGCCAAGGGGCATTCCTCAGATCGAGGTCACCTTTGATATCGACGCCAACGGAATCGTCAACGTCTCTGCAAAGGATATGGCAACCAGCAAAGAGCAGTCCATCAAGATCACGGCTTCAAGCGGCCTGAGCGAAGAGGAAATCAAGAACCTCATACGAGACGCGGAGTTGCACACTGAAGAGGACCGCAAGAAGAGGGAGTTGGTGGATTCGCGGAACATGGCTGATTCCCTGATCTATTCGACCGAGAAATCCATCAAGGAACTGGGAGACAAGCTGGATGAGTCCACGAAAAGCGATATCAACCAGAGCATAGAAAGGCTCAGGAAAGCCATGGAAGGCGATGACTCACAGGAGATCAAGCGCCTCGCCGATGAATTGACCCAGGCTTCCCACAAGCTTGCCGAGACCATGTATTCCAAGGCGTCCCACCAAGGCCAGGAGGCCGGCGGCGAGACCCCGCCGGGAGGAGGCGCAGGCAAGGATGAAGACGTGGTCGACGCAGACTTTGAGGAAGTGAAGAGGTGATCCTTCCTGTTTTGTTCAAAAGAAGGGCTGTTTCCATTGTGTACGTGGGAATGGCCTTTCTTTTTCTCTCCTGCCAGCAGAGGATGCCGGCTCCCAAACCGCTGGAACCCGAGCCTGGCTCTGCTCTCTTTTACGCTGCCGAATTGGACTATGGGGAAGGCAGAAAGGATCAGGCACTTGAAGCCTATGATGAGTTCGTTACACATCATCCGGAAAGCCCCAGAGTGAGAGACGCCCTCTATCGAATGGCTCGGATTCATGAGGAAAGGGCCGAATACGAACAAGCCTTGACCCTGTACCGTCGAATTCTCACCGGGTTTCCCAGTCATCCAGGGTACCCCGAAGTCTCCCTGGCCGGTGCCGGAATCCTCCATCGGCTCGGCCGCCATGAAGAGTCAAAGGATGAACTCCTTCGGTGGCTCAGTCGATTCCGGGACAACCCGCTTGCCGGCCAAGCCCTTCTGCTTTTGGGCAAGGCTTTTGCCGAGCTGGGGGATGAAACAAACGCTTTCACCTCCTTTGTCAGGGCCTCCCGGGTTGTTCACGTCGAAGATCCGATGCAGCAGGAACTGGACGGATACGTGACAGATCTCTTGAAAAAGGCCGAAACGGCGTCCCTCCAATCCATGGCCGAAGCTGCTCCGGCAGGAACGAGATATTTGCCTGCGATCTATGAAAGAATCGCCGAACTCGCTTTGGACGCCAATGACCTTGATCTTGCCCTAGAGGCAGCCATGGCTTTGGTTCGGTCCACCCCGGACCAAACCTGGGTAAATCGGGGACGTGAACTTCTGGACAGGGTTTCGGAAGAAACGGCAGTCAAAGTTGGGGTCTTTGCCTGTTTGCTTCCCCTAAGCGGTCCCTTTGCAATTTACGGCCAGGAAGTATTGAACGGAATCCAGCTTGGCATGGGCGTCTATGACGCTTCGGAACAAGACAGGGCAATCGAATTGCTCATCGAAGACACCGAAAGCGATCCGGAGGTAGCTGCCAAGAAAGTCGAAGAGCTTGTCCGCAACAGTCGGGTCATGGGAATCATCGGCCCTCTGGCGAGCAGAACCGCTGCGGCCGCAGCCAGAAAAGCGCAGGAGTTGGGCGTACCCATCATCACCCTCGCTCAACGGGAAGGAATTACCGCAGAAGGGGACATGGTGTTCCGCAACTTCCTCACCCCTGCTCGCGAGATGGAGCGCCTTGTTTCCAAAGCCACCCGGGATTTGGGGTTGTCGCGATTCGGCATCCTCTACCCTGAATCCGCCTACGGTCGCCGTCTCTTGAACCTTTTCTGGGATCAGGTTAATGAGGCGGGAGCTTACGTCACAGCAGTTGAATCCTACGCTCCCGACCTGACGGACTTCAGCGAAGAGATACGAAAAATGGTGGGGCTCCACCACCCCAGGCCTCCCTGGTTGGTGGAAAGACTCCAGAGGGCCAAGATCGAGGCCTTTAACGCGGGGGTTGAATCGGGGCCTTACTCGGTGCCGGGAGAGCCGGAGCCGATCGTCGAGTTCGATGCCGTCTTTATTCCCGACAGCTTTCAAAAAATCGTGCTCATCGCCCCCCAGTTTCCTTTCCACGACATCTTCAACATCCGTTTCCTGGGCACAAGCCTTTGGCAGGCTCCCGAGCTTCTTGAACAGGGCGCCGAGTACTTGCAGGGCGCCGTCTTCCCAACAGGTTTCTTTGCTCGGCCTGAAGATGCCTTCGTCGAGCTTTACAAAGAAAAGTTCGAAACAGATCCGAGCATCCTTGCGGCAATCGGATATGACACTGCCCGTTTCCTTGAGTACGTCATGGAGACTTATGCCCCGAGAACAAGAAGGGCCTTTCATCAAGCGCTTCTCAGCCCGCACGGATACCACGGCATCCGAGGATCGCTGTCCTTCGATGATCAGAGAGAGGCCACCACCCCTGCCATCCTCCTCACCGTCCGAGGCAAGAGTTTCGTTCCCCTTCCGTGAAATTCGCCGATGCGAAAGTTAGGTTTCCCCGCTTTCGCCGTTCTCTGAACGCTTTTTTTCCTTGCCTGCTACCTGGACAATGATCACGCTCACTTCAAAGAGCACCCACAACGGCCCGGCCATCATCAGTTGGGTGATCACGTCCGGAGGTGTGAGAATGGCGGAAACCGCAAATAGGATCAGGATGGCGTACTTTCTCTGCTTGCGCATGAGCTGCGCAGAGATGACGCCCATGCGGCCAAGGAAAAAAGCCACGATGGGAAGCTCAAAAATCAGTCCGAACCCAAGCAGAAGTTTGATGGAAAGAGAAAAGTATTGTTTCACCGAAGGAAGGGCCTGGATGTACTCGTTGGCAAAGCCCAGGAAAAAGCGAAACCCGAAAGGGAACACGATGAAATATCCGAAAAGGGCCCCACCGACAAAAAGGATGGTTGAAAAGAAAACAAAGGGGAATACATATCTCCTTTCATTGCGATAAAGACCCGGAGCTACAAACATCCACATTTGGTAAAACAGAAAAGGCGCTGAAAGAAGAAGGGCGCTCACGAGAGCCGTTTTGATGTAGATGAAAAACATTTCGGGAAGGTTGGTGAAAATGAGTCGATCCCCCTCCGGCAGGTGAGACTTAAGGGGTTGGGCAAGAACCATAAACAGTTTGTCGGAAAACGCATAGGTCGCCGCAAAGCAAACCCCAACGCCCACGGCACAGGAGATCAGCCTTTTGCGAAGCTCTTCAAGATGGCTCATCAAGGGCTTTTTTTCATCCCTCTCCATCCCGGCCTGCCTCTCCATCCTTGGTGGATGAACTGTTCACCTCTGAAGGCGTTTCAGTCTTTTTCTCCTTCCCTTCCAAAGGTTCATGCAATTCGGCGTATTCGGCCCATCCATCCTCGGAAATGTTGTCCGGTTTTTCAATTCCGCTCATGCTGTCTTCCAGGTCCTTCTGCACGCCTCTGATGTCTTCGTCCATATCCAGGCTTTCCTTGATTTCTTGAGTCGCCCTGCGGAATTCAGCCATGCCTTTGCCAAGGGCTCTTGCCAAGTCAGGGAGTTTCTTGGGGCCGATGACGATGAGCGCAATCACCAGGATCACAATTAATTCTGGCATGCCGATTCCGAACATGGCTTCACCTCCAAAATGCACCCCGCCAACGCGGGTTTCACGATCCTAAAGTTCCAGGGCCATCGCCGTTTCATCGCATTCCGGGAATTTTGAGCACTTCAGGCAATCCCCCCACACTTTGTGGGGAAGGGTGGATTTCTCCACAGACCTGAAGCCCATTCTTGAAAAAAAGCCCTCTGCATACGTCAGAACGAAAATCTTCCGAATCCCGAGTGACCGGGCTTCGTTCAAACACGCTTCCACAAGCCGTCGCCCACAGTCGCAGCCTTGCCGATCTTCAACCACCGCGAGGGACCGGATCTCTGCAAGATCTTCCCAGCAGATCCCAAGGGCGCAGGCACCGACGACCTTTTCCAACTCCCCGCTATCCACGAGCACGTTAAAATCCCGCAAGTGATCGTAAAGCTCACTGAGAGGACGAGGCAAAAGCAGCCCCAGATCTGCATAATGGTTCAAGAGCTTGTGAATCGGCTTGATATCCGCAATGATTGCTTTTCTGATGAACAGGTTACTCAAGCTTGCTTACAAACCCCCTGATATGTAGAGATTTAAGCAACTTCGCCCCATACTCCTCCGCTTCATCCCGGTTCACGAAGCGGCCGCACCGAACCCGGTAGAACGTTTTTCCCTTAACCCGCGCTTCGGAGAAATAAGCGTCATGCCCTTTTGAAAGGAGATCTCTGACCATGGCCTCCGCCTTCGTCTTTTCTTCAAGGGAGGCAAGCTGCAGGGTGTAGTTTCCCTTTCCTGTGGACGATGCAACCGGCGGCACTCCACGGTCGAGCTTCGGCACCTCCTCTCTACCTTGCTGATTTTTCTTAGGGGGGTCTCCGGCTGTTTGGTTCAGGGTCTGCTGAGCAGTTCCCTCTTTGGGAGCCGGACGATCGGGTTCTCTCTTTTTCGCCTCGTCTTCCTTGCTCTCCAGCTTCTCATAAAAAGCGAGAGTCTCATCGATAGGCTCTTTCGTTTGCAACGTCTGCTCGCCCCGCTTGCTTCTTCCCGTCATCTCCTGAAGCTTGGCAACCTGCGTT
>JAWOJI010000205.1:0-4326 GCA_046481735.1 Desulfatiglandales bacterium
GGAGGTCATGGCCTCCAAGCTTCAGGTCCCGCTCGACAAGATGGGCGACCTCTCCCTCAAGTCCACGGGTGAAGCTCGCATCAGCAGCGTCTGCACGGTCTTTGCGGAAAGCGAAGTGGTCTCCCTCGTGGCCAGGAACCATCCAAAGGAGGAGATCCTTCGCGGTCTCCACCGGGCCATTGTGAATCGGGTTTGGAACATGGTGACAGCCCTGGGAGTCCGTTTTGAAGTGACCATGAGCGGTGGCGTGGCCAAGAACAAAGGCGTTTTGGCTTTCATGGAGGAAAAGCTGGGTCGCCCGCTTCGAATCTACCGGGAGCCGCAGATTATCGGCGCCCTGGGCGCGGCGCTCCACGCAAGGAGCCTGGATTCCTCATCGCCCTGAAAATTGACGGCTTCGGCAAAAGCTGAAGCGCTACGGCGCTTCCTGCTCCTGATCACGAAACGCAGCCTCGCATTCTGCGGGGATCTCGGTTTCAAATTCCTTCTTCTTAACGAACCAGACCTTGAGCACTGCATGGATAAGGGTCGCAAGCGGGACCGCAAAAACAAGGCCCCAGAACCCCCACAATCCGCCGAAAAGCATAATCGCAGTGATGATGGCAACAGGGTGGATATTGACGACTCCAGCGAGGAGCAGCGGCGCAAGCAGGTTGCCGTCCAGGGTCTGGATAATCGCATAGGCCAGCACGATCCCCGCAAACTCAGGTCCCCATCCGAACTGAAAATAGGCGATGGAGACCACGGGGAAGAACATGGCGATGACGCCCACGTAGGGAAGCAGCACCGACAAACCCACGAAAAGCGCGATGAGCATGGCGAAGTACAGGCCGAGCCAGGAGAAAACCGCATAGGTTGCGGCCCAGACAATCAGGATCTCCCAGATCTTTCCCCGGATGTAGTTGCCGATCTGTTCATTTACCTCCCCCCAAACATTCGTAGCAAGGCCCCTCTCATCCGGCAAAAAACCGGTTATCCATTCCAGGATTTTCTTCTTGTCCTTGAGGAAAAAGAACACCAGGAGCGGGACGATGAAAAGATAAACCCCCAGGGTGATCAGGCCCTTTACAGAGGCAAGGGAGATGGAGAGGATGTGCTGGCCCAGTCTGGTCAGTTCCCGGTTCACGAAATCGAGGAGCCGCCTGATTTCCGTCTCTGAGATAAATTCGGGATAAATCTCCGGCAAACGCATGAGGACCTTCTGGCCGGCGGCGATCATGGCAGGCAGTTCCTGCAACAACTGGGCGATCTGCGCCCAGATGATAGGCAGGAGAGCCACGACGATAAGCATGAGACCGGCCATGAAGAGAAGGAAGACGAGGATCATGGACAGGGACTTGGGCACGCCGTAGCGCTTAAGGCGATCCGCAATTCCGTCCAGGAGATAGGCGATGACCACGCTCGCCAAGACCGGGGCCAGGATATTCCCGAGGAAGTAGATGAGGAGGCCTCCGAACAAAAGCAACAACCCCAGGATCATGATCTGGGGGTCGGAGAAGTACCTCTTCACCCAGCATAGAAAGAATTCCTTCATGCTTCACGGCATTCGATAAACCATGGAATTGATGTTCATGCCTGCGCCCACGGAAGCGAACACGGCAATGTGTCCGGGGCGGAGTGCATGGTTGTTCAGCTTATCCCTCTGGAGCAGATCAAAGAGTGTGGGTAGGGTGGCAACCGAGCTGTTGCCGAGCCAGGAAATGGTCATGGGCATGATGTGTTCCGGGATTTCCTTAACCCGATATAGCTTGAACAGACGTTTCAGAATCGCTTCATCCATTTTCTGGTTTGCCTGGTGGATGATGACCTTTTCAACGTCCGTGAGCGTTAATCCGGCCTTGTCGAGACTTTGCTTGACCACCTCCGGGACCATCCTCACGGCGTACCTGTAGATGTCATGCCCTTCCATCTTCAGGTAAAGATTGCCTTCGCTGCAAGTGGGGCCATAGGATTTGCCCATCCGCAACAGGTTGACCTCTTCAAGGGTGTCGGACCTCGTCACGTGGGAAAGGATGCCGACCGGCCTGTCGGTGGCTTCCACAAGGGCCGCCCCCGCCCCGTCGGAATAAATCATCGAGTCCCGGTCATGGGGGTCTGAAATCCTCGACAGGGTCTCGGCGCCGATCACCAGGACTTTTCTGACGTCTCCGGACTTGATGTAGTAGTCTGCAATGATCATTCCATGGAGCCAGCCCGGACAGCCGAAAGGGACATCATAGGCAACGGTGTAAGGGTTCCGGATCCCAAGCTTGTGTTTCACCCTGGCGGCTATGGTGGGAACCATGTCGCAGCGGTTGCTGTCGGCCCTCACATCCCCCAGATTGTGGCCGACGATGATGTAATCGAGGCTTTCCCGGTCAACCCCTTCCAGGGCCTTCTCGGCGGACATGAAGGCGATGTCCGACGTGTTCAGATCATCCGTCACGTATCGGCGGTCCTTGATGCAGGTGATTTCCTGGAATTTATCGATGATCTCCTCATTGGAGATCGAGAATTCCCCCCCAGCCGAATCGTGGAATCTGTGGTTCAAGAAGAGATCATTGGGCACGTTCCTGGTAGGGATATAGCTGCCCGTTCCTGTAATAATCGAATTCGCCATACCAACCCTGTTCTCGCTTCATGCACAAAAAGCCCGCACCAAGACACTCCAAGGCTTGATCCGGGCTTCCTGGTTCATAACAATCTTTTGCCGCTTATTTTGGGAAGTTTACCAAAGGAACCAAGAGGAGTCAAGATCATCCCTCAAACGTTGAAGCGGATATTCAGGATGTCCCCATCCCGAACACGGTAGTCTTTCCCCTCAAGGCGAAAGAACCCGTTTTCGCGGATTCCTTTTTCCGATCCCCACCGCAGGCAATCGGCGCAAGAAAAACACTCGGCGCGAATGAACCCCCGTGCGAGATCCGAGTGGATCGTTGCAGCCGCATCGAGGGCCGTTCCTCCCTCCCTCACATTCCATGCCCGCACCTCATCGGATCCTACGGTAAAAAAACTGATATATCCCAGGGTCGCATGGGCCAGGGTTGTCAACCTGCGGCCTGCCGATTCCCGAATCCCGATATCTTCCATGAAAGGCCCGGCCTCTTCATCTTCCATACGACTCAATTCCATCTCGAATTTGCCCGCGAATTCGACAACCCCATGGGTTCTTGAGATTTCAACCACCAAGGCGTCGTTCTTCCCGTAACAAGTCTCGTCGGAATTGATGATCACCATCAGCGGCTTTTTCGTGAGGCACTGAAAACCCCCGAGGCACTTTTCCTCCTCAAGAGAAAGGGAGATGTCCCGGATCGGCCGGCTCCGGTTCAATCCTTCCATGACCTTGAACCATGCTTTTTCTTCTCTCAGCAGGTCCTCGGTCCTCCGGCCCCGCTTGCGATCTGTCTCGATCCGTTCCAGACGGTGCTCGGCTGCCATCAGATCCGACAGGATGAGCTCTTCGCCGATGCGGCGGAGATCCCCCAGAGGCGCCGGCGGAACCAGGAATTCCCCATCAAAATTTCGCACAACTGCGATCAGGGCATCCACGGTCTTGATCGCAGCCATGGCGGCGGATGAAAAGGCTTCTCCCCTTGCCGCGCCCTCGGCAAGGCCCGTAAAGTCGACCAACTCAATCGTGGCGTAAACGGTTCTCCTTGGGTGATAGATGTCGGAAAGGCGATCCACCCGCGCGTCCATTACCCTCACCACGGCCACATTGGGCTCCACCCTGCCCTTTTCGTAAGCTGCAACGGGCGCCTCCATTTTGGTCAGCGCATTGAAAACGGTCGTCTTCCCCGACCCCTGCAAACCGATGAGTCCTATTCTCATGCCTCTATTCCTCAAAAAACACGGCCCGGCATTTGCCGGACCGTCAGGTCTCAGAAGTTAACGCTCTATCGGCTGAAGCCGATAGCTTGAGGGACAAAGGGACAGAGTGGCAAAGGCACAAAGGGTTCGTAAAAAAGCATCTTTGTCCCTTTCTCCTTCTCTGCTTTGTGCCTATGTGCCTTTGTGCCTATGTGCCTTCATCGTGAGCACAGAAACCGCACTGAAGTCTTCGCCTAAAGGCGAGGGTTTTTCTCCCATTCCCCGACGGAGACAATAATAAACTAAGAATTATTGCTATCGAAGCAGGGATGTCAAGGGGCGTTTTCAGGATGACGGAACGAGCGGAACCCTTGAGACTCCGATCTCTTCAGCCTTGTGCAGGCGAGGAATGTCAAATTCCAAGGAAGGCGGTTCTGAACAGATCGCCTTCCAGGAGCTCCCTGCCGGTTCCTTGTGCGACCACCCTTCCTGTCTGAAGCACATAGCCCCTGTCTGCCAGATCCAGCGACTCTCTGA
>JAWOJI010000263.1:0-3787 GCA_046481735.1 Desulfatiglandales bacterium
AAGGCGAGCCGCCAAAGAGCTACCCATTGCACTCGGACCCTGCGGTCGTCCACAATCATTACTACAGCGCGGGCCCGCCCGGGGTCACCTACTATCCTCCTCCACCGGATTACTTCTACCTGTACCCGTGGGGGCCTTATCCTTTCTACTGGCACAGCTTCTGGTTCCCTGGTTTTTACATTCTCCACGACTTCAACCGGGTCGTCTATGTCCGACACAGATCGGTCAAAGTGGTGAGCAACCACGTGTTTGTGCCCCGGACTCGCAAATTCGCGATTGTCGACCATCGCAGCAGAGTGAGAGGAAGGGCTTTCGAAGACAGGAGCAGGGTCAGCGACCGAAGGCGTTTTGACTCGCCGGAGGCCAGAAGAGGCGCGGCATCGATCGTAGAAATGAGCCGAAGCAGCCTTAACAGGCCTTCGGGAACCGGATCAAACAGGTTCAATGCGATTACCGGCAACCAGGGCCGCTCTTCCCAATCCTTCAGGGGTTCCTCCAGCGGAAGATCCTCCCCCATTCAGAGAGCTCCCTCCGGCAGGGCGGGAAGCAGCTTCCAGAGACCTTCCAGGTCGGGGGGCGGTGCCCGTTCCTTCAGCTCTCCTTCCATGAGAAGCGGTTCAGGGGGGAGCCGGGGTGGCGTCAGGCAGGAAATGCGCGGAAGCGGCGTTAGAGGCGGATCCGCGCGGAGCGGTTCTTCGGCAGGAGGCTGCAGGGGCCGATGCTGATAATTCAGAGCCTGTAAGCCACGGTGAGGAGCGGCGCCGTATCCGCAACGGTGGGCAGGTTCTGGATGCCTACGAAGCCGAAGTCCACGGAGAAGTCCAAAACAAAGCGCAGCTGGAAATCCGGGAGCCCAAGGCGTTGCGCCTCCCGCATCAGAGGCGTGACGTCGATCGACACGAAGGCCCCCTGATCCGAGGCAAGAAAATCGAACCCCTGCGTGAGAAAGGGCAGAGAATCAAAATCCTCCACCCGCAGCCCGGAGATAGGATAGACGACGAGGTCTAGCAGGGTGGGAACGATGGAAGCGAAACTTACCTCGTTGACAAAAATCTCCAGGGTGGCGGAAACGATCGTTGCGGAGGACGGCACAACGTCGAAGCCGGTCGAACCGTCCAGGGGAAAATCCAGGAAGGCGCGGAATTCGGGAAAGCTGGGGTCCGGGCCGTCAATCCCGAAAAAGATCGTGTCCGGCCCGTTGGTGATGAAGAAGCTCTGCAGAACAGGGTCGAAGGCGATGTCCCCGTCCGACGGGTGGTCGCTCAGGATATCCGCCACGAAAACCGGGGGCGGCGGATCGCTCTTGCTGCCGCAAGCGATAAGGATGGGGATCAGGATGATCAGGGTGAAGAAAAAGAATCGTTTTCGCATGAGGCCCTCCGGGATTTGATTTTCTTTATGGGAAGCATGAAAAGTCCAAAGTTCTGCGTTTCGGGTTGGAAATCGCCACACCGGCTCCTGACAAGCAGGAATGTGTGAATCGTGCACTGCAGGTTATCTTATTTCATGGGGCGAGCTTTGTAAATGGGGTCGATCCTTTATTCTATTCCAGCTTGAATCTCATAGAGCTGTTGCGGAAAATGTTCTATTCTTGCAGATATGAATGGTCCCATAAGAGTATTGACTGGAATGTCATTGCGAACGCAGTGAAGCAATCTCGCAGTTCGAGCTGAAAGATTGCCACGCCCGATAAAGCCGGGCTCGCAATGACACCACAAGGAGAACTCCGCGAAAGGAATGTCAATACTATTATGGGACGGTTAATAATGGAGAGCCGGGGCAGCCCGGCGGGGTAGAAGCATACGGAGAAAACCAAAAGGAGTTCTGCTATGAGACGCGCTGTCGTGTTGTTTTGTGGCCTGGTTGTGTTCATGGCGTTGACCTCGTGGGCCGGCGTACTTGACCGGCAATCGCTCACCGAGTCCAAGGCGGGATCCGTGTCCGATCAGGATTTCGCCGCAACCGATGCAGTCCCCGTTACCTTCGACCTGGTGGAACCGGTCTTTGCATCTCGTTGCACTGAGTGTCACAGCGGCCCTCAGCCGCCTGAAAAGCTGTGGCTGGATGGGTACGACGCGATCTTGAGCCACAGGGAGAGGGCGAGGGTCGTGCCCGGCTTCCCGTTGGCCAGCGAGATGATCCGCCGGATCTGCGGCCTTTCCAGGCCGCCCATGCCGCTTGGTCAACCCGCCCTTTCAGCCGAAGAAATAGACCGGGTCGAGGCCTGGATCATTCAGGGCGCCCGCTCGGTGGAGAACGTTCCGGCTTCCCTGCCGGTGGGCGCAAGGGTTCGGCTCGGCGGGACCGTGAGCTCCACGTGGGCCCTGGACGGACTCCCGCTGCTCGTTGATGGTGGGACAAGGATCGACGACGCCCCAACCGTGGGGAGTTACGTGGAAGTTCGGGGCGTGGTGGAGCCGGACGGCGCCGTCCGGGCGGTGCGCATCAAGCGCCGTTAGCGCGGGTTCTCTGAAAAACTCCGCTGCTTCAACCCCCCCTTTGCAAGGCACCTTTGCCCGGACCGGCTGTCTGAACAGTCCCGCTATTGCCCGTCCGATCAACGAGAGATATAATGAAGGAGAAAAACAGAGGCGCACGAATTGTGGAGAAAACACCCGTCAACCTTTCATCTGAAAATGCAGCCGCGAAGAAATCGGCGATCCTTGGAACGCTGGGGAGCTTCTTCAGGGGCGTCCAAGGTGTCGATTTGGCTTTCCTGTTTGGATCGATTGCTACCGGTCGCTCCCACGGAAAGAGCGATGTGGATATAGGGGTTCTTTTCAATCCCAATGTTCCTGTTCGAGATATCCAGAATATAAGAGAGGAACTGAGCGACGCGCTGAGAAAGGAAGTCGATCTCGTTGCATTGAACCACGCCTCCCCTGTTCTCAGAATGCAGGTGCTCAAGCATGGAGTTTTGATTTATGCAGCCGAAAGGAAACGCTTCTACGACTTTTTTGTCGAAACGGTGAATCAGTATGATGACCTGAAAAGGGTGAGGAGACCATGTGAAGAAAGCATTCTAAAAGGGAGAATCTATGCTTGACAAAGACATCGTTCTTGCAAAGACCGCCGCCATACAGAGGTGTCTCAAGAGAATCAACGACGTGACTGGTCTCAAACCGGAAAGCCTGCATGACCAGGATGTTCAGGATATATTCGTGCTCAACCTTCAGCGGGCGATTCAGTCCGCAATCGATCTTTCTACCCACATCATTGCTGCGGAGAGCCTCGGGCTGCCGGACACAATCAAGGAAAATTTCGAATTGCTCGAAAAAGCGAAGATCATCGGCAGAGAGCTGTCAAAAAGAATGCAGTCCATGGTTGGATTCAGGAATATTGCCATACATGAGTATCAATCGCTGGAAACAAAGGTATTAGAAGCGATCCTGATCAAGCACCTGAAGGATCTCGAGGAGTTTTACGCATCTGTAATAAGCCACTTCCGTCTTTCCCCTGAACAGGAATGAAAGCCTGGAACCGGTCGCTTGGCCCTCCGCCGCAAAGACCCCCGTCTCAAGACTTCTCAGCGAGGTAATATTTACCCGCGCGTGCCCCTCGGATGCGGACCGCAATGATCGCTGCGAGCGAGAGGAGCAGCAAGAAGGGTATCACAGAGCGATAAAATGCCCGCCCGAACCAAGCCTCAGTTTGGATGGACCCGATCATGCAGCCGCCCCCACCTCCGCCTCCCAGGGGGACGGATGCGCCGCCGCCGGCCAAGCCCTGTCCGGGCTCCGGAGCTTCAGGCTTGACCAGAACTGCCACAGGCAAACGGATCTGCGGT
>JAWOJI010000276.1:0-6817 GCA_046481735.1 Desulfatiglandales bacterium
CCACCCAGCTTTTCTTTCAATTCCACTTTGGGTGGAATTTGGCCGACTTCCGCACCGGCCCGTGCCATTGCCGGAACGAGCAAAAGGCTGCACAACCCAGCAACAATCATTCCTACCCCGTGTTTCATGACCGACCTCCTTCTTCGAAAAGCTTTCCATAGGTTTTTGACAACCCTGTTTCCACCTTGACCAGATGAACCAGCAGCCTGCCCGATTCCCTGGATAGCATGACAATTCCCTTGCATTTATGTCGGGCGCCCAAAAATCGTTTTCAGTATATCACGAAAAAAGGCAAATGGAAAAACAGCAATCAGGAACAAACGGCAACGTCCCGGACCGGCCTTCGGGTCCTCCTTTTGAGAAGATTGCGGTTGAGATTTCGATGTCCCTGTAATAGCATGCTTTTTTATTTCCTGGGCGAAAGCAGGCAATGGAGGAAGGATTGATGCCCGGCAAGCCGATGCACGAACAGCTGGAACAAAGAATCAAGGATTTGGAGAAGGCGGCGGAAAAAGCCAAGGCCGCCGAGGAAGCCCTCAGAGAAAATGAAAAGATGCTTGCCCAGATCATCGAGGCGAGTCCGACTCCCACTTTTGTGATCGACAAAAGCCATACCTTGACCCACTGCAACACCTCCTTTGAAAAACTCATCGGCGTCACCCGCCAAGAAATCGCCGAGAAGCGCAAATCATGGTTTGACTCCGACTCGCGAGAGATCCCATACATGGCCGATTTCATCGTGGATCATGCCCCCGAGGAGGAGATGTCCTGGTATTACGGCGGCAAGTGCCGGAGGTCAAACGTCGCAGAGGGCGCTTACGAGGCGGAGGCTTTCTTCCCGAGGCTCGGCGAGGGCGGGAGCTGGCTGTTTCTCACTGCAGCCCCCTTGAAGGACGAGGATGGAAACATTATCGGCGCCGTTGAGACATTGCAGGACGTGACCGAAAGAAGACTCGCTGAAGAAGCCCTCAGGGAAAGCGAGAAAAAGCTGAGCGAGATCGTCCAGGGAAGTTCCATTCCAACCTTTGTCATTAACGATCAACACATCATGACACACTGCAACAGAGCCTACGAGAACCTCACAAAGATATCGGCAAACCTCATTCTCGGGACTCAGGCCTATTGGATGACTTTTTATGGAACGGAAAGACCGATCCTGGCGGACTTCGTTGTCGACGGAGCGACCGACAAGGAGATCCGATCTTACTACGGAGATAAGCTCCGCAGGTCTGAGGTGATCGAGGGCGCCTACGAGGCTGAAGATTTTTTCCCCGATCTGGGTGAAGATGGAAAGTGGATTTTTTTTACAGCTGCACCGATCCTCGATGATGAAGGCGACATCACAGGCGCCATAGAAACCTTGCAGGACGTCACTGGAAGAAAGAAATCAGAACAGGCGCTCATGGAGTCGGAGAAGCGCTACAGAACCTTGCTGGACTTTGCCCCCTACCCTGTTATCGTGTTCACCCTTGAAGGCAATGTTTCTTATCTCAACCCGGCCTTCACAGAGACCTTTGGTTGGACTCTACGGGAACTGGAAGGCAGGAAACTGAGCTTTATGCCGCCGGGCGCGGAAGCGGAGGACAATGGAGAGCTGAAGCACCTCTTCCAGAGGAAAGTCATCCTGAGAAAGGAAACCAGGAGAACGACCAAGGACGGCCGAGTGCTGGACGTCATTCTCCGATCCGCCGTTTTTTCCGTCTCCGAGGACCAGCCTGAAGGCACCCTGGTGATCCTCAGGGATGTGACCCATGAAAAGAGAATTGCGCGAAACAACGAAGCGATGCTTAGGATCAGCATGGCCTTGCCCGAATACCCGGACCTGGAGGATCTTCTTTACTATGTGAACAACGAGGTGAACCGTCTTCTCGGAACAGAGGGTGCCATCGTGGTGCTCCACGATGAGATGAAGAGGGACCTCTTCATCCAGGGCGCAGCCTACGATAACATGGACACCGAGAAAAGAACCAAGGAAGTTCGATTTTCGATGGACGAACTCATTGCCGGTGAAGTGATTCGAACCGGTAAACCCAAAATCGTTTCCGACACCTCCATGAACCCTGAGCTTCACAGGGAGAGGGACCGCAGACTGGGATACAAGACCAGGAATCTGGTCCTTGTTCCTTTGAAGAGCATAGACCGCATTTTCGGCGCCCTGTGCGCCATCAACAAGAAGGATGGGAATTTTGACGAAAGCGACGTGGAACTGCTGAGCATGATCGCCGGAACCGTGGCGCTCTCCGTTGAAAACGCCAGATTCGCCGAGGAAGTGAAGCAGGCCTACCGTGAGGTCACCAGCCTTAACCGCGCCAAGGACAAGGTCATCAATCACCTCTCCCACGAGCTGCGAACGCCCGTGTCGATCCTTTCCGGCTCCTTGAGCATTCTTGCAAAGAGGCTTTCCACCTTGCCTGAACAAACCTGGAAGCCGACTTTGGAAAGGATCGAGAGGAATCTCGAGCGCATCGTGGACATACAATACCAGGTGCACGACATCATGGACAACAAGCACTACAAAGCTCAAAACGTCCTGACCGCCATGATCGACATCTGTGCGGACGAAATGGAGACCCTCCTGGCCGAAGAAGTGGGAGAAAAGCCGGTTGTCCGGCGCATCCGTGAGCGAGTGGACGAAATCTTCGGTGCGAAGCAGGCGGTTTCAGAACGGATCAACCTGGATAGAGCCGTGGAAGCGCGACTCGAATCCCTCAAACCCCATTTTGCCCACCGGGATATCGAGATCATCCGCGAAATAGAACCTGTGCCGCCGATATTTCTTCCCACCGACGTTCTGGAGAAAGTGATTGACGGACTGGTACGAAACGCCGTCGAAAATACGCCGGATGAAGGGAAAATCGAGGTGCAGGTTCGGAAAAAGGGAGAAGGGGCCGAACTGGTAGTTCGGGACTACGGCGTAGGTATTCCCGAAGACGCACAAAGGAGAATCTTCGAGGGGTTCTTCACAACCCGGGACACTATGGCCTATTCCTCGAAAAGACCCTATGACTTCAATGCAGGCGGAAAGGGGGCGGACCTTCTCCGGATGAAAATTTTTTCCGAGCGGTACCACTTCAAACTGGATATGGTTTCCAGCAGGTGCCCCTTCCTGCCGAATGAATCCGACCTTTGTCCTGGAAGAATCAGTCGGTGCGTTCCATGCGCCGGGAACGGCGGCTGCCATCGTTCCCCCGCGACGACCTTCACTGTGTCCTTTGCGCCGGCGCCTGAGAAGAAGTAAGCAGGATGCAGGAATCAGCAGTGTTCAGCGTTCAGCGTTCAGAAAGCAGGAATGCCGGAATCATGGGAAAGCCTCTGTAAGTTTTCCTTCCTGGAAAGGGAAACGAGGTGAAACATGCCTGAAGCGTTGGAGAATAAAGTTCTGGATTTGGAAAAGCAGCTTGCCGAGTGCCGGCGCGCCTACTCGGGGGTGAAGAATAGTGAAGCGATTCTTTCCCTCATCGTACAGGGAAGTTCGATCCCCACCCTGGTGATTGACAGGGACCATGTGATCACCCACTGCAATAAGGCCTACGAAAGATTCAAAGGAATTCCTGCCCAAAACATGATCGGAACAAAAAACCAGTGGATGACCTTTTATTCCGCGCCGAAGCCGGTTATGGTGGATTTCATCGTTGACCAGGTCCCCGAAGAGGACATCCTGAAACACTTCGGCAACCGTGCAAAGAAGTCCACTATGGTCGAAGGAGGCTTCGAGGCGGAGCTCTTCTTCCCCGAGCTCGGTGAAAACGGCGAATGGCTTTTTTTCACGGCAGCTCCGCTCAAAGACGAAGATGGAAAGATCGTCGGCGCCGTGGAGACCTTCCAGGACGTGACCCAGCAGAGGCGTGCTGAGGAAGCCCTGCGAGCCTCCGAGCGGCGTTTTCGAACCCTCCTCGATTTCGTGCCCTACCCCATAGGCGTGTTTACGATGGAGGGGGTTCCGACCTATCTGAACCCCGGTTTTACGGAGGTGTTCGGCTGGACCCTTCAAGAGCTGAAAGGGGAAAAGATCCCCTTCGTTCCCCAAGAAGCGAAAAAAGAAACGATCGAGAATCTTAAGCGCCTCTACAAGGAAAAGATCCTCGTCCGCCATGAATCCAAGCGACTGACAAAAGAAGGCCGCGTAATGGACATGTCCATCCGGGCCGCGGTCTATTCGGAGTCGGGCCGCGAGCCTTCCGGCGTCATTGCCATTTTTCGAGACATCACCCAGGAAAAACGCATCGCCCGCATAAACGAGGCCATGCTCAACCTCAGCCTGGCCCTCCCGAGACACCCCGATCTTGAAGGACTTCTGGACTACGTTAACAGCGAGGTCAAGAGACTGACGGTCTGTGAAGGCTCTGTTGTCATCCTGCTGGACAAGGAAAAGCAGGATTTCTATGTCATTGGGGCCGCTTACGACACAACGGACACGCAGAAAAGGGTCAAGGAAGTGCGCTTCCCCATGGATCAGCTTGTGGCAGGCAAAGTGGTGAAAACCGGTGAGCCCCTCATCGTTTCCGACACATCTTTGGACCGGTATCTGCACGAAGAAAGAGACAGAAAGCTTGGGTACAAGACGCGTAACCTGGCTATCGTGCCCTTAAGAGGCCGGGAAGGCATTGGAGGCGTACTTTGTGCCATCAACAAGAAAAAAGGCGACTTTGATCAGCATGATGTCGAAGTCCTGGATATGATTTCCGGAGCGGTAGCCCTGTCCATTGAGAATGCAAGAGTTTCGGAAGAGCTCAAGAAGGCCTACCAGGAAGTATCCGGAATGAACCGGGCCAAGGACAAGATGATCAACCATCTTTCCCATGAGCTCCGAACTCCGCTGGCCGTCCTTTCAGGATCCCTGACCCTGATCGAAAAACGGCTCGACACGCTCACGGACGACGCGAGGCAACCTACCGAGGCCACGGCCAGGAAGAACCTCGACCGTATCAAGGATATCCAGATCGAAGTGGAGGACATCATGGAGGTCAGGGAATTCAGGCCCTATGCGGTTCTTTCCCTCCTTCTGGAGCAGAGCGAAGATGTCCTCTCGGTCCTTGCCGCAGAACAGTGCGGCGAAGGCTCCCTTGTGGAGAGCATCAGGAAAAGGGTTGAAGAACTCTTTGGCCCGAGAGTCTCCACTCCCAGGGAACTCAGCCTTTCTGACAATGTAGAAGAAAGGCTGGAGCACCTAAAGCCTTTGTTTGCTCACCGGGAAGTTGCCATTTTCTCGCATCTCGAATCTACCCCTCCCATCTTCATCCCTCCGGACGTCCTTCAGAAAGTCATCGACGGACTTCTGAAAAATGCGGTGGAAAACACACCGGATGAAGGAAAAATCGAAGTCGTCGTGCAAAAGAAAGGTGAAGGCGCCCTTCTCATTGTGCGCGATTACGGGGTAGGCATTCCCGAAGATTCAAGAAAAAGGATTTTCGAGGGCTTTTTTTCTACGCGAGACACCATGGCCTACTCCTCCAAGCGGCCTTTTGACTTCAACGCGGGCGGGAAAGGGGCGGACCTGCTCCGGATGAAAATTTTTGCCGAACGTTATCATTTTCAGATCGACATGACTTCGACACGGTGCAAGCATTTACCCAAGGAAACGGATGTCTGCCCCGGCAGGATCAGCGAGTGCCCCCAATGCTCCGGAATCGAGGACTGCCACAAGACGGGAGGGACCGTCTTCACGTTGTACTTTCCTCCGGCGGCAGGAAACCACTAAGGCAGAGTGCTCTCAGCACACGTGATCAAGCGGTTCCCACTGTCTTCTCAATCCTCTCCAAGGCCCAATCGATCTCTTCCTTGTCGATGACCAGGGGTGGTGCGAATCGGATGATATTTTCATGGGTCTCTTTACAAAGCACCCCCACGGACATGAGCCTTTCGCAGTAGGAGCGTGCCCCTCCCTCTTCGGGGTGAAGCTCGACCCCGATCATCAGGCCCTTGCCCCGAACCTCCTTGACCGAGGGACTGCGGATCTGCTTCAAGGCCTCCAAAAAATAGGCGCCCATGGCAGCGGAGTTCTCGATCATTCCCTCTTCCACGAGCACCCTGAGAGCCGTTCTTGCAACCGCACATGCCAGGGGGTTGCCTCCGAAGGTGCTCCCGTGTTCTCCGGGGCGAAGCACACCCAGGACTTCCGTGTTGGATAGAACCGCGGATATGGGATAAAAGCCGCCGGACAGGGCTTTGCCTATCAGCGTGATGTCCGCCTCGATGCCCTCGTGCTGTTCCGCAAGAAGTTTGCCTGTTCGGCCCAGACCCGTCTGGATCTCGTCGAGGATGAGGACCACGTTGTGCTTCTCGCAGATGGACTTGGCTTTCCTGAGATACCCATCGGGCGGGATGACGATCCCCGCTTCCCCCTGAATGGGCTCCACGAGGAAACCCACCGTGTTGGGGGTGATGGCCGATTCCAGGGCTTCGGCATCACCGAAGGGGACGATTTTAAACCCGGGCGTGAAGGGGCCGAAGCCTTCGCGGTACTGTTCTTCGGTGCTGAATCCCACAAGGGTAATCGTCCGGCCGTGAAAATTGTTCCCACAAGCAATGATCTCCGCCTGATCTTTCGGCACCCCCTTGACCTTGTAGCCCCACTTCCGCACCGCCTTGATCACGGTTTCCACGGCTTCGGCGCCGCTGTTCATGGGAAGGACCTTGTGGGAGTTGGTGAGTTCGCACAACTCCTCGTAGAGGAGGCCCAGCTGGTCGTTTCGAAAAGCCCGTGAAGTCAGCGTCAGTTTCCGGCATTGTTCGATCATGGTTTGCATGATCTTGGGGTGACAATGCCGGAAACTGACGCTGACTTCACGGGCTTTTCGAAACGACCAGCTGAGCCTCC
>JAWOJI010000340.1:0-3702 GCA_046481735.1 Desulfatiglandales bacterium
GACGCAGCCTGCTGGTAAACCAGCAGCCAATCTCCTTCTTTCAGAAAGGACGCAACATAAAGGTTCTTTTTCCCGGAAGTATCCTTCTTTTCTGCTATGTTGATCTCTCTTGCGATGTTTTTCCTGTCTGCGAGCAAATCGGCCAGCACTTTCTTGCTGTATTCCATGTCCAGGCAAGGTCTTGTCTGACATTCACCCTTCCTGTTGATGATAAACGCGAAGCCCGTCTCTCCGATGCGAACGCTTTCCACCAGGGTGTTGAAGGCTACAAAATCAATGGTAGCCCGCAAGATCCACGGCTGGCCCTGCCAGTCTTCCTTCACGGCAATGATAAAATGGGGAAGCCCCCTCAGCCCTAAGAAGACGTCGCTGATATAGTAGGGTTTTTGGAGCGACTCCTTAAACCAAACGGCCTCCGAGTAAACCGCTCCGCCCAGCTTGTATGGTCCGACATAAGCGAGCTGAACCCCCCGCTCGTTGATAACCCCGAGGTCCACGAAAAAGGGACTGAACCCCTCCTGGAGGTTGAACAGAATTTCCTGCAGGAAGGACTCGTCGCTCAACTCTTCGAAGCTGTAGCTCTTTGCGAGAAAACGGATGTGCTTTAACTTCTCCTGCAGAAAAGTGTCGATGTTCTGCTTGTGATTGAGCACCAGCTCTCCGAGATGGTCGTGGATTTTTTCCCTGTAGGAGTCGCGAAACTGGTAGAGGATGATCCCGCTGACCAGAAACATGGGAGTGAAGGAGACGACGATAACAAGAATGACAATGTTCCTGATCAGGGATGTGTAGTAAAGCCCGTTTTTGGTTTTCTCTTCACTCATGGGGGGCGGTGGATTCCAAAAAGTCGTTTGTTTTGCCTGCCCAAAATGCAGCGGATTCAAGCATCAAGAAACCACACCACTATAATCCAGCTACTGGTTTTTGCCAAGGGGCAAATTAAGTGTTCAGTGTTCAGTGTTCAGGGTTTTGTCTGCGGGTTGGGATTCTTGGGGATAGGACTTTCCTAAAAGGTTACGGACGATATGCTTGAGTTGATCAAGGTGCTTGCCGTCCTTTTCGATTACCGGCGCACTGGTCGGAGCGGCAGGCTGGTGAATGTAATCGGCGAGAAAGGTGTGGATCACCACAGGCAAATCGGGCGCAAGCTCAGATATCACTTCGAGAAGGGGAATCTCATCCTTGTCCGGAAGATCAGGGTCGATGACCAGGAGATCCGGTTCTCTGGAAGCATCCTGCATGTAATTCATCACTTCCCGGCTGCTTTTTGCAAGCTGGACGCGAAAGCCTTCGGCAACGAGCTCCCTTCTCAGGAGCTCTCGCACATTCGGATTCCTGTCTGCAATGAGAACGGTAAACGTATCCTGCAATTTTGGTAGTCCTCTGGAACCTTGAAGGCAAGGTCCATGCCATGACAAGAACTGAAGCGGGGAGAAGGTAACCGATTGGAAGAAAAAAGATTTCGTCTGGGAGGCCCTGATTTTGTGGAGTCCCGTCGGTGTCCGTTTCCTTTACAATCTGTAAAAGTCGGGTGCTTCAAGCGAAGGACCCGCCCGCCTCCTTTGAGCGACGACGGGCAGGATTGAACGGGAAAGAAAACATTCTTCAGGAAACGAAAATCTCCCTCTTGTTTTCCTTGTGATCGATGAAATAGAGAAGCTTCGTCGCAGCCATGAGCTCTTTCTTGAGCTGAGGGAGTTTCTCCCTGTCGACGTTGCGAGCTCGTATATAGGCATGGCGATGGCCCGAAGGCGCTCCTTCATAAGAACTGAGAATGGAGGTCATGCGGCCTCCATACTTGCGAATGATATCGGCCACCTCCCGGATCGATCCGGGCCGATCCTCCAGCAGGAACGCGAACTGGACCCCTCTTTTTCCAACACCGGTCACGGAAATCAGGACTTTGAAGATATCCGTCTGTGTGATCGTTCCGACCACTTTCCCGTCCTTGTTAACCACGGGCAAGCCGGAGATTTTCTTCTCCAGGAGAATTTCCGCCGCTTCTTCCACGGTGTAGTTAAAGGGGACGGTGACCGGGTCCCTGGTCATGATTTCGCCCACTTTCATGTTGGCGATAATGTAAAGAAGCTCATGAGCCGCCAGGCTGGTGGCGTCGGAAGGAGAGGCCCTTTTCAGATCCCTGTCGGTTACAATTCCCACAAGCTGGCCGTCCTTTAAGACGGGAAGCCCTCTGATTCCATGCTCTTTCAGGAGCTTTGACGCATCCAGCATGGAGTCATTGATATCCACGGTGATAACCTTTGGGTTCATCCAGTTTTCTACCAGCATGGCTTATCCCCCTTTCCTCGCCTAGGGTTAACCTCATCCGGGGATGCTTTTGAGCTTCCCTGCCTCTTTCCGGATACAGTAACATGTTAAGAAGACTTCGCATTTTCCAGGATGTATCATTCGGAGCCAGAATACTATGGCCGGAGCGTTGTGTCAATTCAACTCAACGAACCCTAAGCAGATGTTGGATTTGGGCTGCGCCTATTGCCATAGGAGATCCATAATCCTGTCGAAACTCCCCATGCCGTAGCCCAGTGCGCCGGATGTGATCCAGTAAAGGGCAGCCGCCATCAAAGCGGCGGCAGGGAAACTGACCAACCAGGCGATGAGGAGGTCTTTGATCACGATCCATCCCGGCTCTTTTTGCCTTCCTGCGGGGCCGGCCCCAACGAGAGAGGTCTTCACGATCTGGTTTGTGCTTACCGGGAAGCCGAGAAGAGTGGCCGCCAAAACAAGAATTGCGGCGGAACTCTGAGAAACGAGCGATTGCATTGCTGTGATTCTGAAGGCCTTCTTGCCGAAGATCCTGAGGGTTTTCAGCGCACCCAGGGAAAGCCCCAGGGTCAGGGCGACGGCGGCACAGAAAACCGGCCAAAAAGGGACTTCGAAAGAGCTCGAGGAACCTGACGCAAGAAGCATCATGGCGATCAGGGCGGCGACCTTCTGGGCATTGTTGGCGCCATGCCCGGCGCTCAACACGAAAAGTGTCAGCCACTGTGTTTTCTTGGGTTCTCTCCCTGTTCGCGTGAGAGACATCCCAGGAAGCGCCGCGATCGAAGTCGAGGCAAAAAATCCTGCGATGGGGACGATGAAAAGCACCAGAAGAACCTTCCCCAACCCTGCAGGCCAGTTCACAACCGAAAAGCCGAAAGCGCCGACAAATCCTCCAATAAGCCCACCAAGGATGGTGTGGGTGGCGCCGGCGGGGGCTCCGGCCCACCAGGTCAGGAGATTCCATATGATTGCGCTCGCTGCAGCTGCGCAGAGACAAAGGAGTCCTGACGGCCCATCCAAAGTTGATATGTCAACCACGTCCGTTCCGATAGTGATGGAAACGGCGGAGCCTAAAAAGAAGGGCCCGAGCAACTCACCCGCGCATGCCAGAGAAATGGCCTTCCGAGGGGTGACGGATCCCGAAAAGACATTGGTCGCGATGAGATTGCCTCCATCACGGAAACCGCTCATGAACGCAACCAACAGTGCAAAGGCAATGCCGAATGAGAGAAGGATAGGGTCCACCCCGTGCGCCTGACCTTGTAAGAGAGTCCGACTTGAGATACACAGCAAGGGGCGTGCCACCTTGGGGAAATGCAGGGAACCCTGAAAGAACCTCCTGGGTTTTCCGTCGCTTTTTCCCCTCAACCCTCCTATCGCCTGTCCGCATTTTTTACAGCATGTAAAAGGAATTCGAGG
>JAWOJI010000415.1:0-3210 GCA_046481735.1 Desulfatiglandales bacterium
TGATACGTCCATGTCGCCTTCCAGACCCCAGAGCCCTCCCCTCATCATCCCTCCCCGGCTGAGGCCGGGGGACCTCATCGGCGTCATTTCACCGGCGGGTCCGGTGGATGCATCCGGCCTGAAGCCCGGTCTCGACCTGCTGGCCTCCAGGGGCTTCAGGGTTCGTGAGGCCGCGCACCTCTATGACCGGAACGATTACCTGGCAGGCCATGACGAGGCCCGGCTTTCCGATCTCCACGCCATGGTTCTGGACAGTGAGATCGCGGCCGTCTTCTGCGCCCGCGGCGGATACGGGAGCCTCAGACTCCTTGACAGGATCGACTTCGACCTGATCCGGCAACACCCCAAGATCATCGTGGGATACAGCGATATCACGGCCCTCCTGATGGCCGTTTACAAAAAGAGCGGACTCGTCACCTTCCACGGACCCATGGTGCAGGGGCTTTCCACTGTTTCCGGCGACAGTCTGGAGGGCCTTTTGCGGATCCTGTCGTCGGAAGAACCGCTTTCTTTCGATCCCATGGAAGGAAATCCTCTCCTTACGGGGAGTGCCGAAGGGCCGTTGCTGGGGGGCAACCTGAGTCTTCTCTGTCACCTGGCGGGGACCCCCTTTCTCCCCTCCCTCGAGGGCGCCATCCTCTTCATCGAGGACAGGGGGGAGCCTCTGTATCGCATCGACCGGATGCTGACCCATCTGTCACTGGCCGGGCAACTGAAGGGCATCGCCGGGCTGATCGGCGGGGAATTTTTAGACTGCGGCGATACGTCCGCCATCGATCGTCTCCTCATGGAAATGGCGTCAGGGCTGAATGTCCCCCTGGTTACGGGATTCCCCGCAGGACACGGCCAAAACAATCTGACCCTTCCCCTGGGCATGCCCGCCAATCTGGACACCCGCCGCATGACACTCTCCACAGCAGCCGCCTGCGTCCGATAGTTGGCAGGCGGTCGTAGGGGAGGTGGGCCTTGCACGGGATTTCTGATATCCGGACCGGCTACGGCAGGTCTTTTTTTTAAACTGAAGTTCCAGCGAAAGTGACATGAAAAAGCGGTTTAAGTATTTGATAGAGCTAAGGTTATTGTGTTTTTAAGGCCTCGAAATGTAGTCATGTAAGTACGTTTTTATGCTTGACATTTAAGCATGGTACATATATTATCCGTGGCCATGCATATTGAAACCGTCCCAAACCGCAATTCGCGCCCCTGCATTCTATTGCGCCAGTCCTACAGGGAAGGCGGCAAAGTCAGGAAGCGCACGATCGCCAACCTGACAGATTGGTCCCCTGAGCTGGTTGAGAATTTTCGGGTCCTACTGCGAGGGGGCAAAGTCGTAGAGCGGGTGGAAGAGACCTTTGACATCCTGCGCTCGCGCCCGCATGGCCATGTGAGAGCCGTTTTGGGGACTCTTTATAAGATTGGGCTCGACCGGATCATCGGAGACGCAGGCTCGCGGGAACATGCACTCAACCTGGCGATGATTGTTGCCCGTGTGATCGATCCGCAGTCGAAATTGGCCACGGCCCGCGGACTGAATGATGAAACTCTGTTCAGCACATTGGGTGAAGAGCTCGGATTGGAGTCCACCGATGAAAACGAACTGTACGCGGCGATGGACTGGCTTGGTGAACGCCAGGACCGTATCGAAGCCCAGCTGGCAAAGCAGCACCTTCAGGAAGGAACCTTGGTGCTTTATGATGTGACGTCGACGTACTTCGAAGGAAGAACTTGTCCTCTGGCAAAGCTTGGCCACAATCGTGATAAGAAAAAGGGCAAGCTACAGATTGTCATTGGGTTGTTGTGCACCTGTGATGGCTGTCCTGTGGCGGTAGAGGTGTTTCCTGGCAATACGGGAGATCCCTCCACACTCCGATCCCAGATTACCAGAATCAGAGGCCGGTTTGGACTGGAGCGGGTCGTTTTTGTGGGGGACCGAGGACTTCTGACCGAGGCTCGTATTCGCAAAGACATTCAACCCGTTGAGGGTCTTGATTGGATTACGGCGTTGCGTGCGGGTCAGATCCGCAAATTGGTTGACAGCGGTTCGCTTCAGTTCTCTCTCTTTGATGAGCACAATCTTGCGGAGATTACGGACCCTGCTTTTCCGGGTGAAAGACTGATTGTATGCAGAAACCCGCTTTTGGCAGCCGAACGTTCCCGCAAACGCCAAGAGCTGCTTGTGGCGACGCAGAAGGAACTCGACAAAATCGCACTGGCCACCCAAAGAGAAAAGCGCGCCCTTAAAGGCAAGGCCAGAATTGCTCTCAAGGTGGGGAAAGTCATTAACAAATTCAAGATGGCGAAACATTTTCATCTTAGTATCGGCGAAAACGGGTTTTCCTATCAACGCAAAGAAGGCAATATCGCCAAGGAGGCGGCATTGGATGGCATCTATGTCATTCGGACCAGTTTGCCTCCAGATAAACTTGATGCTGAAGGAGCAGTGAAGGCCTACAAAAGGCTTTCTGTCGTGGAACGTGCGTTTCGATGCTTCAAGGCGGTCGATTTAAAAGTGCGCCCGATACATCATCGCTTGGAGCACAGGGTTCGGGTTCATGTGTTCCTGTGTATGCTGGCCTACTACCTCGAGTGGCATATGCGCCGGGCTTTGAGCCAGATTCTCTTTGATGATGATGACCCTGTTGCCGCAGAGGCGCAACGGGACTCCGTGGTCGAACCGGCTCAACGATCTCCTTCAGCTCAAGCTAAAGCCCTGTCGAAGCGCACAAAGGAGAACCTGCCAGTCCACAGTTTCAGAACCCTGCTTAAGGACCTGACAACGATTTCGAAAAACCTGGTCAAACCCAGGCTGGAAAACGCTCCAAGTTTCGAGAAAACAACCTTGCCTACCGTCCTACAGCAAAAAGCTTTCACTATGCTCGGGGTGAAAATCTAATGTGTCCAGTGAGGAGCAGTCAATTTTTCGAAATTAACAGTGAAAATAAGCCCTTATAATTTTTCCTTTCTGGAACTTCCGCTTAAGGATCTGGGTGGTCACGAGACCTTCACGCCCTGTTAACGCATTTTAAGATGCCCTTGAGTCGGGTCGCGGACATTCCTTAGGATTTGTGAGCTGTCGTCCTGGAGAATTTTGTCCTGGGAGATGGCCTTGTCTCCTATAAAGAGGTTCCGAATGCAGGGGGATGCCCATAAAATTATTCCCTTCGTTATCAGGAGTAAATACGGTATAGAACAGGCATGCCTCACCCATCG
>JAWOJI010000047.1:0-10228 GCA_046481735.1 Desulfatiglandales bacterium
TCAGACTGGTAGGATTCCAGATCCTGCACCATCCTTTCCGCATCGTCGGTGGTTTGATCAAAAAGCAGGTTGATGGCGGAGTGGATCTCGGCCATGGGACTGAGGACTATTTTCGTGGTCACACAACCCATTTTCCGGCACAACTCGTCGGCAGCCTGAAAATGAGCCGGATCGTTGAGTGCCACGGTAAGCGCGCCGTCCTGCAAGGAGACGGGGACGAGTCCCATTCGTTTAAAATACTGGATGGGAATGTCGAGCTTGCTCTCAAAGTCGATGGCTTCCAGGAGTTCATTCTTTATGGGAATGCCCAAAGTTTCCGAGTACCCCTTCAGGCGCTCGCTTTCCGTGAGGTAATCCTGAGAAGCCGCATTGATCTGACTCGGCTCAGACGGCCTCTGGTCATTCCCTGAATTTCCCGGCAAGAGTTTCTTCAACATGCCTCACATCACCTACTCATAGGCCTTCTGCCTGATGACTTCCTTCTCTTGAAGCGTGCGCGCCCTTTCGGCCTCTGTATCCATGTAATCTCTCTTGATCCCATATATTCCCCTTGCATCTTCCGTATCCCGGATAACATGCGGGGTCAGGAAAACCATGAGGTTGGTTTTGTCGTCCCGGTCGCTCGTGGACTTAAAGAGCCACCCGAAAGCAGGAACGTTCCCTAAACAAGGCGTTTGGGTTTTCCCCCTGTCGAGGGTCGTTGCAATGAGCCCGCCGATCACTGCCGTTTCTCCTGCCTGAACGTTGATGCTCGTCTTCGCGGTCCGGTACGCGGTGGTGGGAGCAAGCACGGTGCCGCCCAGGGCGGTTTGAGAAAGCACGGCCTTTATGCTCTCCTCCACCTGAAGCCTTATAAATCCCTGCTCATTGATTTGAGGGGTCACCTTGAGCGTAACACCCACGTCCTTATAATCAAAGCTTTGTATGGCCCGCGAGGTGACCTGATCGCCCAGATCCACGCGCGTGACAAAGGGAATGGTCTGCCCCACCTCGATGCTTGCCTCCTCATTGTCGAGGGTGAGGATTTGAGGCGTGGAAATAATGTTGAAATCGCTGTCCGTTTTCACCGCCCTCACAAAGGAAGCGATTGTAGGAAAGGTGATGTTCCCCAGGGTGATCCCCCGGCCGATCACACCGGCTACAAAGCCCGCAGGCAACGTGCCTGTGGAAATAATCTCGTTTGCCGTCGTGGTATCCCCTCTTGCCCCGCCGAACCACACCCCCCCGGGCAGGCCCTCCCCAAAACCGCCGTCGTACTCATTGCCCAGGCGCCACTCAACACCGAGATCCATAGCTTTGGTAGCCGAAACCTCCATGATGAGAGCCTCCACATAGACCATTGCACGGGGTTGATCCAGCTTCTTGATGACGTCCAGCAAAATGGCATACTCCTCGGGTTCAGCAATGATCACCAGGCTGTTCGTCGCTTTGTCCGCAGTAATCTGGACATCCTTGGAAATGGGTGGAGCCTGGACTTTTTCGTCCTTGGTCCCCTTTCCCGGAATTTCAGCAATCACATTGGCAAGATTCTCGGCCACGGCATTTTGGAGTGGGTAGATATGAATGTTCTCCCTGGACCTGGCCAAGCTTTGATCCAGCCTTTCCACCAGAAGCCGGATTCTGGCCATCTGAGGGGGAACCGCCAAGGCTACCAGGGAGTTGGTTCGCTCATCGGCCATGATTTTGAGTTCCTGTACCGCAGGGCCGCCGGCCACTCTCTTTTCCTGGAGTACGGCAAGAATCTTCTTCGCGAGGTCATCGGCCTTTGCGTGCTTCAGGGCAACCACCCAGATCTCTTCTTCTCCCGGCACGTCGAGTTCTTTGATAATGCGCACCAGGCGGTTGATATTGGACTGTGTGTCAATCACAATGATGGTGTTGGTTTCCTGGTAGGGAATGAGAAGACCCGTTCTCTCCACCAGGGACGCCATGAGTTTCCCGAGAAACGAGGCATCCGCGTATTTGAGGGGAATGAGCTGAGTGATGATCTTGTCTTCCTCCGGACCGACTCGTCGCTGGAGAACCGTGTCCGTAGCTTTTGTCTTTGCTGCGGCCGTCGGGATGATCTTGATGACCTGGCCTGCGTCCAAGGTGGTAAAGCCGTTCACCTCCAGAACGGAAAGGAAAACACGGTAGACTTCGTCCACCGTGACTCTTTGCGGAGAAATAATGGTCACCGTGCCCCTGACGTTCGGGTCAATGAGAAAATTCTTGCCGCTGAGCTCACTGATGAACTTGATGAACACATGGAGATCCACGTCCTTAAAATTCATGGTGACATAGGCAGGCCGGGAGGATGATCCTTCCTCCCTGGCCGCCGAATCTTCCTGAGCACTTCCCTGGGCAGGGGAAAAAAGAAAAAGAAGCGCAACGAACATGCACAAGAGGTTCCTCGACCGCATTTTAGGTTCTGTCACCGGAATATTTCCTCCTCCTCGCCTGAGCATTGAATCAGGTTCTGTTACTGGCCTGGGACTGCCACGCTTCTCCTTGGGGGAACCACCCCTCGACCGGAGCGTGTCGCTTCAGACACAGGCCCCGACTCAGCAGAAGAACTCAGCTCAGCAAGAGACCGTTTTTCGTCGGTCATCAGCAGCGCCTCCTCTTTGCCGTTCGAAACGAGGATCACCCTGTTTTTCAAGATTCTTGCGATCCTGGCGCCCATGACAAAATCATCCTGAAAGTACATGTCCTCTTTGCTTGAATCATGGTCCACGATAACAGCATAAGATCTCGGTCCCACACCCACCACCGTCCCTTTGAGTTGAAGATTGCGCTCTGTTACCTGGATGATCGCCTCCTCTCCGGGAAATGTCCTTTGATCAACTCTACCAGAGTGGAAAACATCTTTCTCCGCGATAAGGCCATAATCTGCCAGGGTCTTGGCTTGGCGGGGAACTGCCGATCTTGATTCAGGCGGCCCTAAGACATCTTCCTCCAAGAAATTCGAACCCCCTCGCTGGGCAATCCAGGTCAGAAGAATGGAAGCCGTCATCCAAAAAGCAAGAGCAATGACGATGAGGTTTCCTGCCAACAAAATCCGTTTGGAATTCATTTCCCTTACTTTTGGTTTATAATCTGTAACTTATAGCATTCTTATTCCTGAAAATCAAACAGGATGTTCAGGTGTCTGCTTGCCTCCCACCGGTTGATATCGATCCGTCCCCCACACCGTATATATGGTGTTTGCGCTCCGCACATTGAGAAGCATGCAACCGCACCAGGCCCTTACGGTTGCCCTATTTTTCGAAAGCCTGAAGCCCCGGCCGCACTTGAGCGTAACGGAAGTTTGAAAGTTCTTCCAACAATCATGGGAATTTATTTTATGCAATCTGTCAAGAATCCTGCTATATTAAAATCATGAAAAAGCTTCCCACCCTTTTCCTAGGCTTCCTTTTATTCTTCGCGCCTCAGGCCCTGTGGGCGCAGGGCGTGAGTGTCCAGGAAGGCCTACTCACCGTAGATCTCAGGGAGGTCTCTCTCATAAGCGTCGCCAGGGATATTGAAAGGCAGTCAGGGATATCCTTCAAAGGCGACGAAACCTTGCTGGAGGAAAGGGTTTCGGTTGCCTTTGAAAACTTGCCTATGGAGCAGGGTTTAAAAAGACTTTTCTCCACGTTGAATTACAGCCTTCTATTCGACAGTCGAGGGGAGATATCGGAGATCATAATCATGTCCGAGGGGGCAGCCATGCCCCCTTCACAGCCGGCACAGATCAGACGCCCGCCGGCGAGGCCGGGAGCCCCTCCTCAACCGGCGCGGCAAAGGAGGCCTGTGCTAAGGAGACCAGGAGCAACCTCTCCGCTCGTTTCAGGAGAAAGGGGATCCTCTGCACCCTCGCGGCCCCGAACGACCATTCCTCGCAGCGCCCCGCAAAGACCGGCTCAGGCCGTGCCCCCCCCGCCTCAGGCCCCTGCGGAGACCAGCCAGCCGGAGCCGTTCAGAACGATCGACAGCGCAGCATCCCCGGGAGACACCACGGAATCCGACAGTCCGCTTCACCCCGCCTTCAGGGTCATTGAAAGGGCGGAACCTCCCGCGGTGACGGTGAAAACCCCAGAGGAAATCCCCAAGCCGGCAAGCACCGAAAAAGGCGAGTCCCCCCCAGAGGATCAACCTCCAAAAGAACAGACCGAAACTTCTCCCCCACAAAATTGACAGTGTCCCGGAAAGCTCATCCCTTCCTGTAACCCGCCCAAATCCACTTCGATCAGACTGAAGCGCTCTGACATGCCCTCGGAGAGATTTTCCAAAGAAAGAAAAGAATCCCCAGACAAAAAAACTCCCCGGAGACGGTCTCTCCAGGGAGTTTCAACATACGGGAACGGATGTAAAAAAGGGGCTGCCTGCGCTCTACAGTTCGAGCCACGAATCCGAATAAAGGGACTGGCCCAGAATCACCCTCGCCGTCCTCACATAATCCTGGAGATCCTTGGAAAGAGCGCCCACATCAACAGCCTCGCCGTCCATGACCTTGTGGATGATTTCCACGATATCGGGCCTTTTCCCCCTGGCGATTTCTATCAGCCTGTCGTCGTAAGCGTCGGCAATGCACGAATACATGCCTTTCCTCTCCAGCATAACCATGTATGTCTGGTTCAGCACGCCGCGCAGGTGATCAGGCGGGCCGTTCGAGATATTGGAAAGACCGCACGTGGATTTGATGCCGGGAAACATTTCCTGGAGCATTTCCTGAAAAGCCAGAAGGCTCATGAGCTGTTGCTGTTGGATATTCACCGGTGTGACGATCCCATCGACAAAGATATCCTCATTCGGAACCCCTGCTTCATTGGCTGCATAGATCAGTTCAGCGGCCAGGGCGCCTCTCTCGTTCTCATCCCGCGGCAGCCCCTCCGGCCCCCACATGAGAGCGATCATGTTCGCCTTGTACTTCACGGCAAGGGGGATCATCTTCTCATACCGCTCCGGCCGGCACATAATGGAATTGATGATGGCCTCTCCCTGGTGCGCGGAGAGCCCTGCCTCCATGGCCTCGATGTTCGAGGTGTCCAGGCAAAGGGGAGGGGTGTCACCGATAGCTCCCTGCACGGTCTTGACCACAAACTCCATGAGCTCGGCACCGCCTTTTCTTGCAGGTCCGAGATTGATGTCGATCCAGTCCATGCCTTTTTCTTTCTGCCGTTTCGCCTCTTCGACGATCGGGCCGGGATCCTTATCCTTGAAAGCCTTCCCGATGACCCGGTTGATCACGTTGAGGTTCTCTCCAATCAGTAACATCGCCTTCCTCCTTTTTCGGTCTACTTTGCCCACCTGTCTTTAAGGAACTTCGGGATCAGAGAAGCATCTCTGGGTCCGATGATGATCTCCCACCCGGGCAGTTCCTCTTCCATGTCGCCGCTGATGGAGGCCGCATATCCTGGAATGATGATCTTCTTGTGGGCAACCTTGTCGGCAATACCTGACTTCTTGACAAAGGTGCCCACCGCATCCCCAGAGAACTTGCCTGCGGCCCATGCGGTCATGACGGAAAGGCCCTCCGTGTCCATGATGAGGAGCCAGCTAGGCACCCTGCTTCCTTCGATTTCGCCGCTCACGATGAAGTAGGTAAGGGAGAAGTTTGTGGTGATCAGCACCGGAGAGTTCTCGTCGGGTGCGCCGATCTCATAAATGCCCTGGGTCACGGTCATGGGCCGTTGAGGGTCGGTATAGATGTTGAGCCGTTCCAGCAGGAGGGGAAAAAGGTTTTCACCCTTGAAATCGGAAAGGACCACGATCCCCGCATACTTGGCAATGAGCATTGCTCCAAGCAGGGTTTCCACATCCAGGTTTCCCGCCATCTCGCAAGGGAAGGTGATGGTCGGAAAACCTAGGGACCGGTTCCCTGCTTTTAACGGCGCTCTGCGGATCGCCACCTGATCCTGGAAGAGCTGCTTGGGTTCACGGGCGCCCGAATCCAGAACGAGGTCTTTCAGCCCCATGCCTGTGAGTTTGTCGCTCAAGGCGATCAGGCTGTCCATGCCTCCCCCTTTCACGGCCAGGGGAAGGCCTTTTTCTTTGGCCAGCGCCCCCATGGACTCGACATTCTTCTCCGTTGCAGCATAAAGGAGCGGTTTCTTAAAGCCGCAAACCTCCACCGCGGCCTTCATGGCGTCCACGTTCTCGCTCATGAGAATGAGATTGAACTCGCTCTCTTCGGCAATCTTCTTGGCCGCCGCGGCAAAACTCGCCCCTTCGCCATTGACATCTTTCAAAGCGATCAACTCGGGCCTTAGGTTCAGCCCCACCCTCTCGTATTGAAAGGCATTCCACTCTTTCAGCTTCTGGTCGAGAGCCTTGGGAACCTCATCCGAACGGACGAACACACCGATGGCCGTGGGGTTGTAAAAGGTTTTTTCATGCCTGAACATGACGGTCTCGCCGCCGATCTTGAATGCCCTCACCCCGGCGCCTACGGTCACTTGCCTGATGGGCGGTGCGGACGCCTCCGAAAGCGTCTCCCTCGCCTCGTCCGATACGTAGGGGCAGGCATCAAGTTCAGCCTTTGATGCGGCGAGGTTCATGGCAAAGGCCAGGCAAGTGGGAACCCCGCATTCACCGCAGTTGGTCTTGGGCAGCAGTTTGAAAATCTGAATACCGGTAAGTGCCATAATCGTCTCCTATCCTCGCAATCAGCTGACAATGGAGTCCATTTTCAGGGCCGGATGGTCCTTTTCCTTCAGAAAGGGGAGAATCTCATCTTCCGTGATCCCCACAGTCTCGTCGGCGATCCTGTCGATCAGATCAGGGATCCCCAGTTCTTCGCCCCTCCTGTGCAATCGCTCGCGAAGCTCCTCTTTCAGGGCCTTTGGCATCCACACCATTCGCGCCAGGCCCCCGTCTCCGACGATGAACTTGCGCTGGGTAATGTTGTACTTGGAATGGCCCACAAAACCGGGCGAGGACTGGCCGCCTCCCATCACGCCTGCCAGAGTAGTAAACTTCATGCCGCAGGGCGTTTCCCCTGTGTAGTCTCGGTTGACGGTCATGACGCCGTTTGCTCCGGGAAGAACCGCAGCAATGCACTCGCAGCACCCGCAGGTCGTCATAGGGGCGACAAGAAGGCTGTAGAAATTGTAATGATCGATCGCCTGTCGTGAAGCTTTGAACACGAAGTCGTTGACCCCTTTCCACTGTCCGAGCTTCGGGTCGAGGCACTCCCCTTTTTCTACGGGCTGGTTTGGGCCTGTGGGGTTGATCTCAAAGGAAGCTTTGCAGTCCATCCAGTTGTAGGCGCCGCAGAGTCCGGTCCTTTCCGGGCTTATCACGCACACATGGCTCGGCGCAAAGGACTGGCAGAGGGTGCAGCTGTAATACGTTTCCACAGCCTCATCGGTCATCTTTTCGACCCGGTCGTCTCTCAGCTTGTACTCTTTTCGGGCCCTTTCGGTCAGTTTGTTCACATCCTCTTTATTGGTGTACAGGGTCACCTGCACCTTGTCCAGAATGCTCCCGAAATCCTGATGGAGCTTTGCATGGAGGATGGTTCCAAGGTGTTTGAGGGAAAAGCCTTTTTCCACAGCCTGTTCGCCGACTCGGATCCACGCGATGTCCCTCTGCCCGATGTGCATGATGCCCTGGGCATAGTTGATGAGGTGATGAATTTGTCTTTCCAAGATAGGTTCGAAGTCGGTCTGCATTTTCCTGCCTGCCACTTGCAAATAGATGCCCAGAGGCAGCCGGCTTCCCTTTTTCACATCCTTAATGTCCGGTCCCACCAGCTCCACCTTGCCGTCTTCGATGACATTCATCTCCCCCATTTTGCAGAGCTCGGTGCATTGGGTTTTGCCGCCGCCGGTTTCGAGGTAAAGGTCGTCCTTTCTCACTCTCTCGCCCTCGAAAGCCGGACCATAGGCCAGGGGAATGTCGATCTTGGCCACGGTCACTTTGAGGCCGCGAATCTCGATGGACTTGGCGACGATCTCGTCGTAATCCACATTGGCCACCACGTGCTCATAGGTGCAAACACCCGTGGGCAGCACTTCCGGGATGTCCGTATCCGCGATGGTGGGGAATCCCCAGTTGATGCAGCCGGCCGCATTGGCCGCCCACTCGGCGTTCACTTCCCCAAGGGCATTGACAAATGCGAACACGCGGTCTTTCTGGTATTTGAGCTGTTTCTTGTAGTCTCCGGGCTGAATGCCGCCGAATGCCATACCTGCTCGATTGGCAAACCCGAGGGCGAACACCGCAGCTGAAATATCCGGGCCGAAAGGAACCAGTCGCGTATTCCAGCCGATCTGCACCTTTTCCTTCACAAGCTGCTCTGCAAAGGTGGTTCCGTTCTGATTGGCGGCCATGAACACATAGATGGTCTTGAGCTGGTATTCCTCGGCAATTTTCTTGGCTGTGGCGGAGTCAGGCGCCGAACCGACAATGGCGGCAAACCCGGGCGCTGTGCCGTCCACAAATTCCACACCCCTTTTCCTCATGATCTTGTCGTCCGCCGCGCCAAGCCAGAGCTTGCCGTTCTCAATGTCCGGATCCTCCACTTCAGGCTGGTAAAAATCGGGATCCTCCACGTAGCGGATCGCTTCAACGATTTCCTCTGCAAAAAGAGCCGCCATTCCCGCGTCTAGGAGGGGTCCGAGGTAGGGAATATGGCAGTCTTTCTTCACGTGAGGGGGCAAGAGCTTGCGCGCAAACTCAAGCGGTTTCTTTGCCGAATCCAGATCCGTCACTTTCATTCCTGTCAGGGAATAGATGATGGGCAGAAAATATGCGGTGTTGGGAAACTCCAATTTTTGGCTTCCGCCGTAGGTTTCGAGGGCTTGCTTGTACTTTCCTTCTGCTTTGGAGACGATGTTGTAGGCGCCTTGAATAGCTGCAAATGCGACGAGCTTTGACATAATTTTGTTCCTCCCTTCCTAAGAGGCATTTTGTTTTTTCACCCAGCTTCTGCTGGCGAGTGTCTGTCCAATTACCCCGCTTTTCATTGGCACGGGATAGATCAGCATCATAAACCGCTAGGAGTGTTTGTGCATGCGCACAAGATTCCGCGTGAGGCGGTCCACGACGCTTTCCGGTTCAAAAGTGGCCGGCTTGGCCGCCTTGGGCTCCCTCTCCACCTGGGCCGCCTTTTCCACTTTCTTTTCCACGTCAACCTTTCCTTTTTCCGCAGCCCTCTTCTTTCTCAGAGCCTCCAGGTCGTCTTTCTCTTTGGCCTTTGCATCCGCCTCCGCCTTTTTCTTGGCTTCGGCTTCCGATTTGGCTTTGGCCTCTGCTTCGAGCTTGGCCCTAGCCTCAGCTTCTGCTTTGGCTTTGGCTTCCGCCTCGGCTTTGGCCTTTGCATCCGCCTCCGCCTTTTTCTTGGCCTCGGCTTCCGCTACGGCGGCATCCTCTGCTTTCGCCCTGGGCGGGGCCTCTTCCTTGACCTTGGGCGCAGGCTTCAGCTCTACCACCTTTTCAGGCGTTTTGGGAGCGGTCTTGGGCTTTTCCTCCGCCGTTGGAGGCGCGGCCTTTTCTTTAGATTTAGGCGTCGGAGCAGCCCCCCCTTCTTCAATGGCCAGAACCGGTTGGGGAGAGAGGGACGCAAGATCGGCCTCTTGAAGTTGGAGCTTCTTTGATATCCCCTGAACATCAGCCAAAGAGCCGCCGCCGACCATGCAGTCGATAAAGGCCCTCACCAGCCGTGCCGATTCAGGATGCCTCAGAATAACGGCGTCGGCGCCGGCAAGGAGATAGCACACCGCGGCAGTGGCCTCCATGGCTATGGCCCTTCTCTCTGGGTCTCCCAGGGTCGGCGCACTCTCAATCGACTGGCCCGCTTCCTTGCACTTCCAGATCTCATTTCCCACATTGGAGATGATCGGGATTTGAAGTTTGTCGTCTTCCTGAGTCAAGGCCGCCATGCGGATTCTTTCGATCACGGAATAGGAGTACTCGAGGCCGTAACCCAGTCCGCCGGTTGTAGGATCGATGATGACCTTGTTGCCGGCCACGCCCAAGTTTCCAAGAAGGATGTTGAGCTGCTTCGCCAGGTTCACATCTATAGGCGAGGAGGAGACAATGATTTGTCCATAAGCCAGTGCGGAAGCGCCCACACCCTTATGGTTGCCTTCCTCCACGGGAGAGAGGGCGACGTTTTTCCCCTGGCAAAGCTCGCCGATCTTCTTGAGGACTTCTTCATCCTTCTGGTTGTTTGCAGTTCCCCAGGCAACGACAGGAACATTCACGGCGTCCACCACTTTCTTAACTGCCGCGGCGGCTTCGTCCGCTCCTCTGTTCAGTC
>JAWOJI010000114.1:0-5424 GCA_046481735.1 Desulfatiglandales bacterium
CAGCGAATTCGCGCGTTTTGAACCACTCCGCAAGGAGCTTGAAGTTGCAGACAAAAATGGTTGAAACTCCGAAACCTACAAGAATCCGGCCGAAGACGTCAAGGCCGAGACCCGTGGATACGCCCATTAGCACTGAGCCGATGCATGCAACAACCAAAAAGGAGGCCACGGTTTTCCTCGGCCCCCAAGAATCCGCCAGGAGCCCCACAGGAAGTTGCATGAGCGCATAGGGGTAGAAGTACGCGGACCCGAGAAGTCCCATCAGGGTCCCGCTGGCCTGAAACGCTTCCTGCATGTCCAGGGCGATGACGGCAGGACAGAGGCGGTGGAAATAAACCAGGATGTAACTCAGAAAAATGGTCGCGCACACCACGTAGCGGTATTTTGCGGTTCTGCCCTGTCCTTGGTTCATCATCCTATCCCCAACGGGTCTCCACACTCCATTTTCTTGCAAGATCCTTTATAAATGGGTGACCCGCCGGGAACAACACGGTGTGGGCAGGCTCGGGACGGCGCCACCGTCACTCATAGGTATTTTGCCGGATTCTCCATGAATTCCTTGTAGACCTTGTAGTGTTCCGTCTCGTGGTAGTCGATGCTTTTTACCGGCACGTCGTCGAAGCTGTAAATTGTAGCGCCGGGGCACGCCAGCAGGATCGGAGAATGGCTTGCGATAATGAACTGGGCATGGTCATCTCCGGCCATTTCCTTGATCAATTTCACGAAAGCAAGCTGGCTTCCCGGTGACAGAGCAGTCTCCGGTTCGTCGAGCAGGTAAAGCCCCTTGAGACGATATCGAGCGCCGAAATAGGACATGAGGGACTGCCCATGGGATTGGGCGACCAGGGATTTCCCGCCGAAGTATCTCAACATCTCAGGGTCTGTCTCCGCCCATTCATCCACGTTCTGGGCGAAATGAGAGAAAAACTCAGAAGAAAAAAAAGATCCGGGAACTACATCTTCGTTCCACACTACAGTCATGAAGCGGTAGAGCATCTCTTCATAAGGATTCCTATCGAGGTGAACCCTGTCCGTATCCTTCCAAATGTGGATGTAGCACTTGTGCGCCACTGCCCGAAGGAGAGTGGACTTGCCTGTTCCGTTTTCGCCCACGAAAAAAGTCACCGGGGTGACGAATTCCAGGCCTCTTGTCTCCTGGAAGATGCGGTGATTGAAAGGATAGTGGTTCAAAGTGGGGTATTTTTCGGGGAAAAGCATTATTCTCTTGAGATGCATTGCAGGATTTCCTAATATTCGTTTTTTTTCAACTCGACTTGCAACCGTGTTATATGAAAAGAGGCACAATGTGTCAATGAAACAGGTCAAGGATGAACAGGATGTATGAAATCGAACGTCGCGTAGCAGTCGATGCGGTTCTCAAGGCATGCTCCCTTTGCGCCGCCGTGCAGTCCGCTCACGTCTCAACGGGCGTTGTGGATAAGGCGGATCGATCTCCGGTGACCGTCGCCGACTTCGGCGCCCAGGCTCTCATCGGCGAGATCCTTGCCACGGCCTTTCCACATCTCCCTCTGGTAAGTGAAGAGACCTCGTCCCTTCTCAGAGATCCTGGGAACAAGAGGCTCAAAGATCTGGTCATTGATTACGTCAATCGCTTCCGCCCGCAACCTGCAAAGGAAGCGGAAATTTTCAATGCTATCGATCGGGGCAAAGGAAAAGGAGGCGGCCAGGGCCGGTTCTGGGCCCTTGACCCGATCGACGGAACCAAGGGATTCTTAAGAGGCGACCAGTACGCTGTTGCGCTCGCGCTGATCGAGGAAGGGGAAGTGACTCTGGGAGTCATGGGCTGCCCCAGTCTTCCCCTTCATTCGCTTGCGGAGAAAAATCACCTGGGATGCCTTTTTGTGGCAGTAAAGAATGAGGGAACCGGCTTGCGCGGACTGGCTGATCCGGCAGAAATGAAGATCACCGTCTCACCCCTGTCGGACCCCGCAGAAGCCCTTTTTTGCGAGTCCTTTGAAGCGGAGCATTCCTCTCATGACAAGGTAGAGCTCATCCTTGAGAGCCTGGGCGTGAAAAGGGAGCCCCTTCGAATGGACAGCCAGGGCAAGTATGGTGTTCTCGCCCGAGGTGAAGGCACGGTCTACCTTCGGCTGCCCACCAGGAAATCCTACAAGGAAAAAATCTGGGATCACGCAGCCGGAGCGATCATAGTGGAAGAAGCAGGCGGCAAGGTGACGGACTTGCTCGGCAAACCGCTCGACTTTTCCTGCGGCAGAACCCTGAGCAACAACGAGGGGATCGTCGCTACAAACAGCTTGCTGCACGAACGTGTGATGGAAGCGGTAAAATCAGTGAGATGATCGGTCAAATCTACGAAATCCAAACACCTCGGGAAGCGGAGAAGTGTATTCTCCTCGGCGTCGATCGACTCGGCAGCGTGCTTATTTCCGAGGAGGAGTGGAGACAACCTGGATTACGGGATGTCATCCGCCTTTCTGAGGGGACCCAGACACAGAACAGCATCCTCCCTCTTTTCCAGACCAAAGACACCCTCTACCGGGCCATGGACTACTACCGCCCTCATTTCATTCATTTTTGCGAAAATCTTACCGACGATTCCGGCTGCATGCTCGATACCGCTCCTTTCATCAACCAGCAGCGGGAATTCAAAGAAAAATTCCCGGAGATTCTTATCCTCCGCTCCCTTCCGGTCCCCGAACAAGGGGCGAAGCCTGAATTCCCGGTTCTCGAGATTGCCGCCAAACTCAGACCTGCAAGCGATGCTTTTCTGATCGATACATGGCTGGGAAAACCGCCGGTGGACGGATTCATCGGCATCACCGGCAAACTCGCAGACCGCGAGCTTTCCAGGAAACTCGTTTATGAATGTTCCATTCCAGTGCTTTTGGCAGGGGGTCTCTCCCCGGATAACGTCTATGACGCAATTCTGGAGGTCATGCCGGCAGGCGCCGACAGCTGCTCCCATACCAACCTCGTCAGCGATCGAGGGCGCCCCTTGCGATTCTGCAAGGATTTCGAAAAACTCGATACCTTCGTGCGCGAGGTTAGAAGAGCAGAGGCTTTCCTGCGGGAGAAAAAAAGCGACCTTGAAAGAAAGATTCGTGATCTGAATTCCGAACTCAAGGAAAGGCAGGCGGCGCTCCCGGCCCATTCGGTCAGGCCCCACCAGTTCCTGGCGATCGAAGAACTCGAAGAAAAGATCTTGTCCGTGGAAAAAGAGCTCATGGCCTTGAGGTGGGCCTGAGCTTGATCCGCCGTCCAATTCGGGTCCATTGATTTGAGCCCGACGGTTGGATGGGATCCCTGACCACCCTTCTTGACAGCGTCCTGTGAGTCTTCTATATTTTAACCCATCGAATTTACAAAACAGGCTCTTCCCAAAGGTTCGGGACATTTTGGAGGTTTCCATGCAAACTGCTCAATACAAGTCCCTGAATGGGATTCGGGCTGTTCGCCGCTGGGCGCTTCCCTACTTCAACTCTCTCCTCCACTCCAGCCAATTCAGGCCGATTCTGTGCTATCTTTTTACGGAATGGCGCTGCAACATCGATTGCCACTATTGCTTTCAGTACGACAACGCTAAGCAACAGGCGTCTCCCAGCATGGATCTGGACACGGCCAGAAGCGCGGTGGACTGGCTCAAGTCATTGAGCTGTCGCGTGATCCCGCTCATGGGCGGGGAGCCTACCCTGAGAAAAGACTTTGTATTGGATGTCATCCGCTACGGAAGCGAGAACGGTTTTTTCATGTACCTTCCCACCAACGGGTATCTCCTGGACAAGCCGTTCATCGACGAACTTGGCAAAACGGGAGTGGCGGCCATTAACCTTGCTGTAGACTGCATCTCGCCCCGCAAGGGCCTGCCCAAGGCCCTGCTCAACATCGAGCCACAGTTCCGCTACCTCGTGGCGCGTCAAAAGAAATACGGCTACATCCTCTTTTTTAACATCAACATCTGCCGGAACAATATCAAAGACGTCCGGCTGCTCACCGAGATTGCACACCAGAACCGTATCGGTACAGACTACCACCTGAATGAACCGCCGCACCACTTCGTGCCTGTAGATCATTATACTCATCAGGATGACATGCTAAGCGTCACAGAGAAGGAATGGGGTGAGGTGGACAGGTTGCTCGACTGGCTCATCGAAAAGCACCGGGAAGGATGGCCCATGGTAAATTCCATCGCCCACCTGAGAGAGTTCAAACTTCGAATGCGGGGGCGTATGCAGCCATGGGACTGTCGCGCCGGCCACAACGGCGCCCTGATCCGGACGGACGGAACCCTGTCACCCTGCTTCGACCTGATCACGTATGAGCACGATTGGGGTCGCATCTGGAACCCGAAGTTCGACGAAAAAGAGCTGGAAGAGGTAAAAAAGAAATGTCTTCTGAACTGCTCTTCCACGTGTTACCACACCATGGCGAGCTACTACAGCATTCGCTATCTGCCCCAGTGGATCCGGAAGCATGTCAGGATCGGATAGACAAGAACGGTC
The DNA here is from genome assembly GCA_046481735.1 of Desulfatiglandales bacterium. Lineage (GTDB taxonomy): Bacteria > Desulfobacterota > DSM-4660 > Desulfatiglandales > HGW-15 > JAFGDM01. Next base: position 4,482 of record JAWOJI010000114.1, read on the forward strand.
GGAAGAACAGACGGTGGAAGCAATGAATGAGAATAGACCCTTTGACGGCGAAGTGCTCGATTGTCTGGAAATCAACCCAGGTGGCGAGCCCCGCGCCTCCGTCCTTTGGCTTCACGGATTGGGCGCCGACGGCCACGATTTCGAACCCATAGTCCACGAGCTTCGTCTGCCGGAAAGCCTTCCCTTGCGATTTGTTTTTCCCCACGCTCCCGAACGTTCCGTGACGATCAACGCAGGCATGGTCATGAGGGCCTGGTACGACGTTTATCCACCATCCTTCTCCAAAGAAATCGACATGGAAGGCATCATCGAATCCTCAGTGCTTCTGCGCACCTTGATCGCCCGCGAATTGCATCTCGGGTTTCCCCCCGAACGGATTCTCCTGGCAGGCTTCTCCCAAGGTGGCGCCATAGCTCTGCACACCGGACTCACCTATGAAAAAAGGCTGGCAGGGATCATGGGTCTTTCCACGTACCTGCCCTCTCTCGAAGAAGTAATGAAAGCAAGAACCGCAGCAAACAAAGACATCCCAATCCTGATGGCCCACGGACGCATGGATCCCATGATTTCCATGACCAAAGCTTTGCAGACAAGGCAGGCGTTAAAAAGACTCGGCTATTCCATACGCTGGCAGGAGTACCCGATGCAGCACGAAGTGTGCCGAGAAGAAATCAACGACATTCGCACATGGCTTATCGAGGTTCTCGGCAGCAAGGCCGCCCCGAAATCGGGCAACCTGCAAGAACCAATGCTCTAAAGCATTCTGCACTTTTTTTGAATTACAGGTGATCTAGCGTCCCGCTTGCACGGTGGCCTGAAGGACCTCATTGGTTTTTTCCATCGGAGAGGGGGAGTTCATTCTCTTAGCCATGGAGCGGTAGATCTCCCCCACAAGTCTCCCGTGGCGGCCGAAAATGCCTTCTTGAAGGCACCTGATCAGCGG
>JAWOJI010000168.1:0-3132 GCA_046481735.1 Desulfatiglandales bacterium
CCCGCACGGCGGGATCATCGACGCGCTGCCGTACTTCATCCTGGTGGCCCTGGTGATCCTGACGGGGTTCCTGCAGACACGGCAGGCCCAGAAGCGCACTCCGGTCGCGAACAAGCAGATGGCCATGGTGATGAAGGTCCTGCCGATCTTCTTCGGCCTCATCTCCCTGCAGTTCCCGTCCGGTCTGGTGCTGTACTTCTTCGTGAGCAACCTCTGGCGCCTCGGCCAGCAGGAGGTCATCTTCCGGAGCGTGGGTACGACCGCGAAGCCGGCCTCCGGCAAGGGAGATCGCCAGCCGGTCCTCGAGGTCGAGGCTCGTGACACGACGCCGGAGGCACCGGCGGAGCGCGCACCGAAGCCGCCGTCGTCCGCGGCCAAGCGCCAGGCCTCTGCCGCGCCGGCCCCGTCATCTTCAAGATCGAGGGTGATGTGGAGGAACCCAAGTTCTTTGAATCTCTCCACGATAGTTTCTCTCATTTCCCGGTTCAGTATCATGGGAAAATCCAGGAGGTCCACTTCAATCCTTGCTATGGCGCCATGATGCCTCACACGGAATTGCCTGAAGCCGTTCGTGGCCAGAAAATCCTCGGCTTCGCCAATCACTCTCAGCTTCTCGTCCGTAATAGGCTGGCCGTAGGGGATCCTGGAAGCAAGGCATGCCATGGCCGGCTTATCCCATGTGGGAAGACCCATATCTTTGGAGAGAAGCCTGATTTCCTCCTTGGTCAGGCCCGCATCGACGAGTGGGGCCCTCAGTCCCATTTCTTCGGCAGCCTTGAGACCGGGCCGATAATCGTCCAAGTCATCCAGGTTCGCCGCGTGAACGATATGGGCTATGCCCCTTGTTTCGGCAATCTTGCGGAGTTCCAGGGCAAGGGATTTCTTGCAGTAGTAGCACCTCTCCGGCGGATTGGATGAGAACTCGGGCAGGGAGCTTTCATGGGAGTCGAAAAGCACGTGCTCTACGCCCAGAGCGGACGCAAAGGCTGTTGCCTCTTCCTGTTCCCGCCGGGTGTACGTTCCTGAAACGGCTGTCGCGGCCACCGCCCTGGAGCCGAGCGCCTCACGGGCCACGGCGAGGAGAAAGGTGCTGTCCACGCCCCCGGAGAAGGCAACAAGGAGGGAGTCCATTCGTTTCAAGGCCTCGACAAGGGCCTCCTTCTTTTTGCGGGCTATCTCAATATCCATTTGTATTTCCTATCCTTGTTTCTTTGGCGACCACTGTCATTCCCCAACGGTGCCACGGTCAACCGCAGGCTTGCTCGCCTCGGGCGAGTTGTCCGTGCCATTTCCTCTCACGGACAAGACAAGCTTGTCCATGCCACCACCTTCGTCCCCACCGGTGCCACGGTCAAGGGAACCTTGTCCGTGCCCTTCCTACCCACGGACAAGACAAGCTTGTCCGTGCCACCTCGCTCTTCCCCATCACTCACTTGATAGGCCAGAGAACAAAGATCGCCGGGTCCCAGATCATGTGTGAGACAAGGACCGGCACGAGCTTCCCGGAAACCATGTACATCCCCCCCCAAAAAACGGCGCAGGTGAAAGCGGCCAGGATGAGCACAGCATTGCCGGTCGGCACATGAACGCCCACGTAGAAAAGCGTTGTGAGGCCGAATGCCGCTGCAGGGCCCCATTTCTCTGAAAATCGGGCCTGAACGAAGCCCCTCCAGAATATCTCCTCTCCGAATCCGATGGGGAAAAAGAGAAGAATACCCACCACGGCCGGAGACAGTGCGCCCCGGTTGGCATAGACCGCTTCTATGTTGCCGGCTCGGTCGGGAACAAGGGAGGGAAACAGGCCCGATACAAGAGCGAGCGCCTGGTTCCCGACCAGGAATACGAAATAGAGCAGTCCGGCAGCCAGGATTCCCGCAAGGATGTTTTTCAAGGAGAGTTCTTCCCGCAAAATCATGGGCCTCTTGAAGGCAAAGGAAACGGCGGCCAAAAGCGAGGTGCTGATGGACATCATGAGCCAGAAATTGAGAGGCCGGATAACAAACATGACGAACCAGAGCACAAAGGCCAGGATGATCGTGCAGAAAAGAGCGATGTCCGTTTTCGTTTTCACCATGGCTTCTCTCTCACCTCCCCCTCGGTGCCCCTCTTCACGGACAAGACAAGCTTGTCCGTGCCACCAATCTCAAAACCACGGTGCCATGGACAAGGAAACCTTGTCCGTGCCCATCGCGCCCTTTTCTTCTTCCTGAGCCCTGAACGCTGAACCCTGCCCCTCCCGTGTCTATGCTCCATTAAACAGCAAATGAAGGACGAGGGCTATGACCGTGAGCATCCCAAAAGCCAGATGAAGCTGTGCCGTAGCCGTATCGATCATGGCGAATTCCCTGGTGGGGAGCCGCTCCTTGAGATGCACCATTCGGGTGACCTTCACAGCCAGAGGCAACGAGAAAAAGACCAGGAGAGAAAACAAAGAGAGACCTGCGAAGGCAATGAGGAGGAGCGTGGCCCCATAAGCTCCGTAGATCAGGGAGTAGTACATGGTTTTTGCGCGGCTCTCACCGATGAGAATGGGAACCGTCTTGATGTTCACCGCCCTGTCATTGGCAATGTCACGGAGGTTGTTGCTGTGAAGGATCGCATCCACCAGAAGTCCTATGGGCAAAGCGTAGAGCACCGGCGCCCATGAGAAACTGTGGGCTTGAACATAGTAAGCGCCCAGGACCATGGCAGGTCCGAAGGACACGAAAACGGCAATGTCCCCAAGGGCCCGATACTTGAACTCAACAGGGCCCGCAGTGTAGAAAACCCCGAATACGCCGCCGACGGCAACAAGCCCAACCAGAAAAAGGCCGCCTGGAGTCACATACACCAGGTAGGCGCCGATGAACCCGGCTATGGCAAGAGCGACCCACCCCCCTCTGAGGATTCGGGCAGGTTCCATGGCGCCAACCACCAGGAGCCCGCTGGAACCGAAGGTGCCCTCCCTGTCCACCCTCGCCCTGTAATCGTAATAGTCTGAGAGGAGGTTGGCCCCGGCATGGGCTGTCATGCACCCGATCCCTGTGAGAAGGAGGCGGAAAAGGTCAAGCTTCAATCCAGGATTGTCGATCAACGCAATGATGCCGCCAAGAAGGGGCGGAATCAGGCTGACTGTGAAAGCAAAGGGTCGGA
>JAWOJI010000299.1:0-12825 GCA_046481735.1 Desulfatiglandales bacterium
GTAATACCAAAGAGCATATCGCCACATCACGTCCTCCATGGCGGTGTCTTCCGTGAGAAGCCGGACGTATTGGGGCAAGGCGGTGTGATAGGTGCCGTGAGGGGCATCAGGTCGCATTTGTCCGTCAGGAAAGCCATGTCCTCTGTGCTCAGGTTCGCGAGGATTTCCTTGAGAAGGTTGTTCTGAAAATCATCGCGGGACCCGTTCAACTCGAAATTTCGGAACAGGAGAAGGGCTTGGCCGAAATGATCCGGCGTGAGGCGGTCATTGACGGAGAAAAGAGGATGTGCCAGGCTGTGAACGATCTTCTGCTCATGGAGGTAAGGGACCAGATCGAAAACGTTTTGCCGAAGGCGGGAGATGTCTTCATGGTGCCGCTCCGTGATGTCATAGGCAAGAACGTGGAGCTTACAGCCGTCCGCAGGGAAATAGGTGGTGATCTCCTCGCTCACAAAGGTGTCGGGCAGGTGGGCGATCTCCAGGCTGCCCGCAAGGGTGTTGTGGTCTGTAATGGTGACGAAATCCATACCCTTTTGCTTGAGCAGGGTGTAGAGCCCCAACGGATCGGTATAGCTCTCGGCGCAGCCGATTTTCCGCAGCACCCACTCCGAAGGACGCTTCGAGTACTTGGAATGAACGTGCAAATCCACTTTCTTGTCCATAAGAAGATTCCCCCAATGCGGGCCTACGGCCCCATCCTAATGAAATCTGTCATAACAGATTTCATATAGGTGTTTTTCTTCGAGTGGAGAAGGGTGTAAAGAAAGTCATACCTCACATTTTCGAAAGCATGGTTTCCGTCCAGGAAGGCCACATCCACGGCAGGCAGGCCGAGGCTGTCGAACCGGGGAAAGAACTCTTTGTTGCTAAGCTTGTAATGGGTGACTCGATCTTGTACGCCGAAGCGGCTGAAATGTCCGATCACTTTTTCAGGATCATCCCAGTACCCGCGGCCGCCGACCGTTTTGAAAGGGCCGTCCTTGAGGAGGTCATAGGAGGGGTCAACAAATGTTAGGAGGCCTTTATCATTGTCTTTTAGGCCCAGGGCCAAGCAGACGACGCTGAACCCGTAGCCTGAGCCGATTACCAGGACATGGTCCGGTCTGAGGACTCTGATCAGGCCGTAATAGAGGAACCCGAATCCGAGATTCAACTGTTCCCGGTCTTCGTAGTGGCCCAGGGGCTTGGCGAATTCAAAGACAGCCGAGATCATTTCCCCGTCTAAGCTGAACCCGCCGGGCGCATCGCTCCTGAGTTTCCCGGCCTCCATCCTTTCGTGCATCGCTCTTTCCATGCTTTTCTTCTTCCATGCCTCACGCTCTTGCGAACCAATCATGCAACACCAACACTACATCTGTTTTGATCGTAGTATGCATCCCCAATATTTAGTGATGATTAGAAAAGGAATAGATTTTGGTTAGATAAAAAAGTGAGAAAAGGATCAGGGAAAAGAAAAGAGATGAAAAAACCGGAAAAAAACAAAACAGGTCTTGAGACCGGCGCCGATTTCGCCGAAAGCGTCGTCCCATGAAATCCTCTGCCATTTGTCATCTCACGGACAAGCTTAACTTGTCCGTGCCACCGAAAAAAAGTGCGCTGAAGCAGGAGCCTTGTGTCATCTCCGGGGGTGCCACGGACAAGCCTTTAAGCTTGTCCGTGCGCATCAATACGAAATCAGGCTCGGCAAATAGGTGGCGATCTGGGGGAAGATCATGAGCAACAGGGTCAGGAGAATCAATCCGCCAAGAAAAGGAAAGATGCCCCGAAAGATCACCTGGAGGGGGATGTCGGGGGCGATCCCCTTGATGACGAATACGTTTACGCCGACAGGAGGGGTGATGACGCCCATCTCCGCGACCACGACGATAATCACCCCGAACCATATCGGGTCGAATCCGAGGTTCATCACCAACGGAAAAAATATGGGGATGGTGACCACGATGAGGGCCATGGAGTCCATAAAGAATCCGCCCAGGAAGTAAATGAAGATGATCACGGCCATGATGGCCATGGGAGAGAGGGGGAGGTTCCCGATCCAGTCGGCAAGGACGAAGGGAATGGTCGATATGGCCATGAAATGGCCGAAGACGGTGGCGCCGGTGATAATGAAAAGGACCATGCATGAAGTTCGCAGCCCCTCCCGGCATGCCTCCAGAAAACGGCTCCATGACATCTGCCTCCTGGCGAGCCCGATAAGCAAAGCGCCGCCGGCCCCGATCGCACCGGCCTGGGTGGGGCTGAACCAGCCGAGAAAGAGGCCGCCGATGGCCAGGAGAAAGAGGATGACCGCTTCGATGATTCCGCCGAAGGCCCTGAATCTTCTTGCCCAGGCGACCGGCTCCCCCGGAGGCCCCAGTTCGGGATGGCGAACACAGAGGTATCCGACGATCATGACAAAAAACAGGGTGAGAATCGCTCCGGGCAGGACGCCCGAGATAAAGAGCTTGCCGATCGACCCTTCGGTCATGATTCCGTAAACGATAAAAATCGTGCTGGGGGGGATGAGAATCCCCAGGGTGCCCGCGGCAGCAACGGTGCCGGTTGCAAGCTTGCTGTCGTAGCCGTATTTCTTCATTTCCGGCAGGGCAATCTGCCCCATCGTGGCCGCCGTGGCCGCCGTAGAACCGCAGATGGCTGCAAAGCCGGCGCAAGCCATAACCGTGGCAATGGTCAGTCCGCCCCGGAAATGGCCGACCCACGCATAGGCCGTGTTAAAAAGCCTGTGGCTGATTCCGGAAGCATAGGCGAAATTGCCCATGAGAATGAACATGGGGATCACGGACAAGGGATAGGAAGAAAACGTCTCGAAGATGTCTTTGGCGAGGACCGCCAGGGCGGGACCGACGCCGGCAAGGTAGGCAAAACCCAGGAAGCCTACGAGGGCCATGGCAAAGGCCACAGGAAACTTGAGGACAAAAAGCAACAGAAGAAGGCCGATGCCGGCGATGCCCGTGGTGACGTCGTTCATCTCTTGATTACCTTGACGACCGCGTTTGCCAGTTCAACCAGAAAGACTGCGCAGACGGGAATGCACGCAAAAGCAATCCCGTAAGCGAAGGGGTACAAAGGAATCCGGGCGGTTGGGCTTACTTCCCTTCCCGTTTGCATGTAAAGCCCGTACACGGTGAGGCGCCAGAGGATAAGAACGAAAAGAAACAGACCCAAAACGTTCACAAAAACGTCCACGGCCGCCTGAGCCCTTTTGGGGAAAAGAATGACAAAGAACTCCACCTGAATGTGCCTGCCCAGGATCAAAGCGGCGGCTGTGCCGAAGGAAACCGCTACAATCTGGGCAAGCATCACAATGTCGATGGATCCGAAAACAGGGCGAAGGAAGAGCTTCGAGCCCAACACATCCAGACAGGTGATGACCATCATGGTGAGAAGACCGATTACCCCAACGGCTTCAATCCAGGTGATGAAGCTGCGATTCACCTTGTCTACCGTCGATAAAAGGCGCCCTTCCTCTCCGGTCATGTACCTGTCCATTCCCTAAAAGAATGTCTCGGTAACCCTTATGGCCGCATTTCCTGGGGCCCGGTGGGGGACTTGATTCTCAATTCAATCTGCTTGGCCGTCCAGTACTCGATTCGTTCTTCCAGGTACTTGATCCAGCCCCTGACCTCGGATTCCGCAAATCCAGAACCGGCCATCTTCTTGACGTAGTCTTCGATCACCGGCTTGGTCGCCTCTTTCCACCTGGCCGCCTGCTCGGCGGTCAGATCGATGATTTCAACACCCTGTTGGAGCCCAAATTCCCTGCCCTCCGAGTCGATCAGGTTCCACATCAGAGCGGTTCGCTCCTTGTACTCCCCCGCCAACCGGTCAAAAATCTCCTTCAATTCGGGCGTGAATTTCTTGTAGCTGTTCTTGTTCATGATGACGTAAAAGGGATACAGGTTGCCTACCTGCCAGCTTGCCGTGGTGTATTTGGCCACCTCGGCGAAGCGGAAGGTCTTCAGAGTCTCAAAAGGAATGTTGACGCCGTCGATCACGCCCTTGGACATGGCATCGTACACTTCCATGACGGGCGTCGGCGCAGGTGTGGCCCCAAGGGCTTTAACCGTATCCCCAACCGTTCCGGGGGCTCGGATCGTCATGCCCCTCAGGTCCTCCAATGTGCGCACCGGCTTCTTGGTGATCATGACGTTCGGAGTGCTCGTGTGCATCCAGAGCACTTCCACGTCCTTCCATTCGACGGGTTTGAATTTGTGGTAAATGTCGTTGGCCACCTGGTTCGCAACCCAACCGCTGGGATAGCCCAGGGGCAATCCCACAGCCTCGGTTACAGGCATGCGGCCCGGGGTGTATTCCACGTGAGAAAACCCGATGTCCGCAATGCCGCTCACCACGCCCGAGAACATGGCCGGGGCCTTGAGCAGGGAACCCCCTGCAAAAAAACGGCCCTTAACCTTTCCATCGGTGCGCATTTCAAGCTCTGCCAGGAATTCCTCGCAAATCTTGGAGTGCCTCGCCGGAGGCGGGAAATAGTTCGCAAACTTGAGCTCGATCACTTGCGCGCTTGCATGGGTTCCGTGGAGGGTGAAAACGAGGAACAAACAAAAAAGTCCTGCCGCAAAAATCTGACTCCTGCTTCTCATGGCGCCATACCTCCTTCTCGGTTAAAGGTTCTTGCACAAACCAGCTTTCCGGCCATCTTGTCAGGGAAACCGGTGCTTGCAATAAGTCGTCACAGGTTCAATCCGATTTTCCCGACTGCGTTGGTGAGAGCCATTTCCTGCTTTAAAAGGAGAAGCAATAATAGATGTCCAAAGTTCTTTCCACGCACTGAACCCTGCATGGTCCAGCTTTATTGCCGGTTGAAATCATAGGGGATAAGTTCCAGTACCGTAATGAAGATGGGCCCGGTTGTCAACCGGATAAAAAATAAACGGTATCTGATTCATGCGGGGCTCGCGCTCCTCACGGCTTCTCGAGGCAGGCACATGGATAGGCATCCTGTTGAAGCAAGAGCGCCCGCTGCGGGACCGCTACGCGCGGTGTTTCTGTCGATTCTCGTCCATTCGGGCAAGTTCGGCAAGCCCGCCTTTGCCGAACTTGTTGACTTTAACCCCCGCGGATAGGCGCGGAAAATCGTTCATGATACACATTTCATCAGGGAGCTTGTGGGGTGCAAGCCGGTCTTTCAGATAAGCCCTGAGCTCGGAGAGAGACAAGGTTTCGCCATGTTTGAGGATCACGCAGGCGCAAATGCTTTCGCCCAGCACGAGGTTCGGTGTGGCTACAACGCTAACCTGCTCCAATTTGGGGTGACCGATGATGAGAGACTCCAACTCATAAGGGTAGATTTTGAACCCTCCGCGGTTGATCAGGTCTTTGGTGCGACCATAGATCCTGATCAACCCGTCTTTTTCCCGTGAAACAAGATCGCCCATAAGAAGCCAACCATCCGACATCTGCTTTGCCGTCTCTTCGGGGTTTTTCCAGTACCCTTTCATGACATGCCATCCCGACAAGGTAAGTTCGCCGATTTCTCCATCAGGCACTTCCTTGCCCGATTCAGGGTCCATTACGCGGACCCGCGTCCCACCAATGGGACGGCCTACGTACTTTTCCCGCATTTCAAGAGGCGAAGGATAGGGATTCATGATCCCCAGACCAGGCCCAACTTCGGAGGCGCCCCAGAAGGAGGTGAGATAGACGCCCATTTCCTGTTCGACTCTGGTGATCAAGCCCTCCGGCGCAATCTGCCCGGCAATAAGACCGGCTCTCAGAGTGGTCAAATTGTAGCGGCTTCTTTCCGGGTGGTTGAGTTCCATAATGTAATGAGCGGGCGCAGCGAGTTGAAGCGTGACCTTTTCCTTTTCGATCAACTCGAAGGCTTTCAAGGCTTCGAACTTGTCCATGAGGACCACGGATGAGAGGAGCAGAAAAGGCTGAACGAGAATTGCCCCGCAGCCGTAAGAATGGGTCATGGGCAGGAAGCCAATGAACACATCCTCTTCTTTTGCCTGGACCCCGAGAGAATATTGCCAGCCCCCCCTAACCACCTGGGTCTGAGCGATCATGGCGCCCTTTGGTTTTCCCGTGGTTCCGGAAGTGTAGATGAGCATGGAGAGGTCCCGGGCGATATCCAAAGGGCAAGGAACGAAATCCCGTTGGGATCTTTTCTTGAGGAGCTCATGGAAGAGTTGAACTCCTTCCCCCCGGCCTTCTCCGACAACGAAGATTGACTTGAGCTCCGGCAGGGATTCCTTCATTTCAAGAATGGAGGCGAGGTAATCATGCCCTTCCCATTCGCGGAAAATGAAGACCGCTCGCGATTCTGAGTTCTTGAGAATGAACTCGGCCTCTGTACGCCTGTAGGCCGGGTTGATCCATGCGACGATGACGCCGAGCCTCTGAAGGCCGTAAAAAGCGACAATCAGCTCAATGGAGTTCTTCATGTAAATGGACACCCTGTCGCCCTTGCGGAAGCCGAGGTCGGAAAGGTTGGCGGCAAGGGTCGTTGCCGCTGCGTTCAATTCCTTGTATGTTTTCCTCCGGTCCCCTTCCAGTACCGCAACCTTTTCAGGGACAAGGGCAGCGGCTCTTTCCAAAATCTGAGAAACGCTGAGGGTGTTCAGGTGTTCCATGGGCGCTCCATCGTTTGCGGTGTTCAGCAGGAAAGAATTCGAGCACTGCAGTTGATAAAATCACTAATCGAAAATACAATGAATGTCAAAATGTAGAGCAACCTCCGGGTTTGTGTCAAAGGAAAATCTCCTGAGGCATTCCATTCCTCATAGCAGGTTCCCTGGTTTGCCTTGACAGGAAAAAGAGCACGGTGCTAAGGGTGGCGGAACGGGGAAGGAATTCCGGGAAAGGACAACCGTCCGGGAGTCCGGATCAGGGAGAAGCCAATGAACATCGAAGGAGCAATCGTTCTGATCACCGGCGCCGCAGGGGCTCTAGGAACGGCCTTTTCGTTGGATCTTGCCTCCCGGGGTGCGGAAATCATGGCTTGCGATGTTCGCCTTGATGCTCTGGGCGGCCTTCGGGAATTGGCAAGGGGAAAGGCTCTCAAGCTGGAGACCTGCCAGGCGGATGTGACCGAAGAGAAGGATGTGGAAAAGCTTTTCCAAGTCTTCATGGAGCGGTTCGGAAGGCTTGACGCAGTGATCAACAACGCGGGCGTTGCGGAAGATGGGCTTCTTGTGAAATACAAGGGGGACCTTTTGGAGAAATTCCCCCTGCCGCGGTGGCGGCGGGGCCTGGAGATCAATCTAACCGGTGTCTTCCTTTGCGGCAGAGAAGCAGCCTATCACATGATTCGTCAGGGAGGCGGCGGGGTCATCGTCAATATCTCGTCTATATCGAGGTACGGCAACTTCATCCAATCCAACTACTCAGCCACCAAGGCGGCTGTGGTTGCACTCACCGTGGTGTGGGCAAAAGAACTCAGCCGCTACGGCATACGGTCCGTTGCGCTGGCTCCCGGCTATATCGATTCGCCTTTGACGGGTAAAATCCCCGATGAGGTGCGAGGCCGAATCAATCAGCAAATTCCCCTGGCCAGGATGGGGCGCCTGGATGAAGTGACCCATGCGCTTCGCTTTGCCATTAAAAACGATTATTTTAACGGCCGGGTGATTGAACTGGATGGAGGACTGAGGATTTGATGGGAAAGGAGCCGGCACGAACATGTCAGATGTAAAAGAGATTTTGACCGATTGCACTCTCTGCTACCACAGTTGCGGGAGCAAGGTGAGCGTGGAAGAAGGAAGAGCCGTGAAGATCAAAGGGCTCGAGTCCCATCCTCTGAACAGGGGCAGGCTCTGTCCCAAGGGGGCGTCAGCCCTGGGGGTTGTTTACAGCCCGGAGCGCATCCGGCGCCCCTTAAAGCGGGTGAACAGCGAGTTCGTGGAAATTTCATGGGAGCAAGCCCTGGACGAGATCGCAGAGAAGCTGCAGGACCTCAAAGCCCGCTTCGGTCCCCAGGTGCTGGGTGTGTTCAGCGGTTCTATCGGCGTGGAGAACCTGGAAATGGCGGGCCTGGTGCAGCGATTCAAAGCAGCCTTCGGCTCTCCCAATTTCTTTTCCGTGGAAAGCGTCTGCTACCGCATGCGCATCCGGGTCCGGCAGATGACTTTCGGACGATACCCCGTGGAGGAGATGGATTCCAACCTGTACGTTCTCTGGGGCCACAATCCGGACCAGTCGGACTTTCCGCTTAAATTCGCCTTGAAGCGGAACCTCGAAAAAGGGGCCAAACTGGTGGTCATCGATCCCAAGCGCATAGGCCTTGCCGATCAGGCGGACATGTATCTTCGGATTCGGCCCGGCACGGACGGCGCGCTGGCGCTTGCCCTGATGCATGTGATCGTGAACGAAGAGCTCTATGACAAACCCTTCATCGAGCAGCACACCTTCGGGTTTGAAAAACTCGCGCCCCATGTTCAACGATATTCTCCCGAGTGGGCCGAGGAAATTACCTGGGTTCCGGCCGATGACATTCGAAAGCTTGCGCGGCTCTTTGCCGGAACCAAGGGTGCAAGCATCTTCCAGGGAACCTGCACACATGACCAGACGGCCAACGGCACACAGAACAGTCGCGCCTTTTCTGTGCTCCAGGCCATTACGGGCAACATCAATGTGCCAGGGGGTTGGGTGACGGCTCCGGCGCCGAGATTCGGGAACCTTGGTCTTACGGTGGAAGGGGACCCCATCGGCTCGGATCAATACCCCCTCTTTTTTGAAATGTGGGGCAGAAAAAGCCCTTACGGGGTAGTCACTGCAGTTCCGGAAAGCATTCCCGACAAGTTGAAGGCGTTTCTGGTTGTGGGGGGGAATCCCCTTGTGTCCATGCCTGACAGCAACGCTTTTAAAGAGGCTTTTCAGAAACTGGATCTCCTGGTGGTCCATGATCTTTTCCTGACTGAAACGGCGAACCTGGCCCACTATGTTCTGCCTGCGTGCTCCCACCTGGAGAAATGGGGCGTGGCTTACACCTACAACGTGTGCCACTGCATTCCTTTCATCATGCTGCGCAAAAAGTGCATCGAACCTCTTTATGAAAGCCGGTCGGAATGGAGGTTCTTTACGGAATTGGGCAAAAGGCTCGGCATGGAGGCGCAGTTTCCGTGGAAGACGGAAGAAGAGATGGTTGCCTTCGAACTCGCCCCTTCAGGGTATTCTTTTGACTATCTTCTCAATGAAAAGCCTGAGGGTGTATTCTATGGGAAGAAAAAATATGAGAGCCCGGAGGGGCTGTTCCGCTCCCCTTCCGGGAGAATCGAAATTTACAGCGAGGCCCTGGAAAAAGCCGGGTTTGATCCTCTCCCCACCTTCCTGGAGCCGGAAAGGGGACCGAAAAGGGGGGACAAGAAATTCCTCGAACAATACCCCCTCATTCTCTCCTCAGGAAACCGAAATCTCTATTACACCCACAGCCAGCAGCGAGGAGTCAAGGCGCTCCAAAAGGGGTGTCCCGAGCCTTTTGTGGAACTCGGCCCCAAGACCGCAGAAGCGTTTGGCATAAAAGACGGCGACATGACCGTTGTTGAAACCAACCGGGGGCGGGTGAAAATGAAAGCGCAAGTCGATGAGCGGGTCGCAGAAGGGGTGGTTCTGGTTCCCCATGGCTGGGGCGGGGAGGCGAATGCCAACCTTCTGACCGATGTTCAATGCCGTGAGCCCATCATGGGGTACCCGGACATGAAGTCCCTCCAGTGCAATATAAGAAAGGTTTAAGGTGCACGGCGTGCGGTACAAGGTTAATAAGAAGAAAGACACCAGCCGGCTTGGGAGCCGACCGACCGATTTGAAACAGCCTGTGAAGGCCTCATTGCCCTTTGTCGAAATCCCAGCCCATTTCGATCGCAAGCCCGTGGGGGAGCAGCGTCATGGACCGGCAGTAGTCACCTCCCCCCTTTTCGATGAAATCTTTCATCGCAGTTGAGTAAGACTGCGTGGCCGCCTTAATGGACTCGATCACCCTTGGACGCGCTTGCGAGGATTTAGGATCGTTCACCCGGTGGCAGGATAAGGGGTGGGACAGGACAAAATGGGTCCGGCAAACAAGAGGGCGCACTTTGTAGGCGCTGCATTCGCTCTCAACCAACATGGGGCAGGGTAGGATTTCCGGAGGCTCTTCCGCTTGGTCTTCCATGGGTGTGGGTGCAGGTGAAGAGCTGCCTCTCAAGGAATCGTCCCATTCATGCCATTGCCGAGTTCGCAAGCGGAGGCTCTCAATTTGTTCAGGGGAGAATTTTCGCTTCACGAACTGTGCCAGGGTGCGGGCCTCTGCGATATTCATCAGGATGGGGAAACGGCAGCAGTGGCAGCAACCCATTTTGCAGGATGGAACCATGCCGTTATCAGCACGGAGATTTTCCAGGCCGCATGCAATTGCCTCATCCACCGAAGAATATATGGTCCTGACGAAACGTTCTTCCAGGGTCACCGGGAAGCAGGTTCCGAATTTTTCGCCATCCATTGCAGAGCAGCCTTCATCGATGAGGACCATGGTTTCCCCTTTTTGCAAAGCCGCTAATTCGGGATGATTCGCTCAGGATGACTATAGCAATTGAGCCTCCCGCCTCTCACAAACCCCACCACGGTGAGTCCGGAACGTTCGCCCAGCAAAACGCCTTCCGAGGTGGGAGCGGAAACGGATGCAATGAGAGGGACCCCCAGCAGCAAAGGCTTCATCACCATGTCCGATGGAAGGCGGCCTGACACAGCAAGCCAGCATGAGCTGAAGTTCAAGTCCTTCTTCATTCCACCGCCGATGACTTTGTCTACCGCATTGTGCCTGCCAATATCTTCCGCCGCCACAAGGGGGTCCCCTTCCTGGGAAAAAAGGATGGCACAGTGGGTGCCTCCGCTTCCAGTATAGAGGGGCATGCGTGAGAGATTTTCCATGCCTTTCAGGATAGTGCCTGAAGCAACCCGAAATCCTGACAACGGGACCCCTTTGTCGCGGGCAAATCGCTCCTGGCCGATGTTCCGGGTCCCGGTGGTTTCGAGCACATCCAGGTCCGGGAAAAACCCCTGAAAACGGGATGATCTCCTCACGGAAATCATACTGCCGGTGATTTCTAGGGAAGCGAGGTCCTGAACGTGATCGATAAGACCGCGGGTTTTCAGAAAGCCGATCACAAACTCCTCAATTTGAGAGAGGGTACACACGGCATGGATGAAATCCCGTTCATCGAGGCGAATAAGAATGCGGGATTCCTGCACGATTACGTCATCAAGTTCCTTGACCCTACCGTCTTCGAAGAACCGGCGGATATGCTTCTTAAGAAAAAGGTCGTTCATGAGCACACGATTAGAGCGCTCTCATCCACTCGGGCCTCAAGCCCACATCTCCCTGGAGTGCGCGATCAATGAGATTGAGAGCATCCTGCTTGCCGTTCGGGAGGCGCGCTTTGACGGGCAGGTAGTTGGACGCGTGATTGGAGTAAAAAAGCCCCCGGCTCAGGTCGGTGTGCCGGATCATCTCCCTGAGCTCTTCGAGGAGCCCTCTCTGGTCGGGCAACTGGAAGGAGCCGTTGCTAAACTCTTCGTGGAGGGACGTTCCCGGAATGAGCATGACCGTAAGGGCGCCCACGAAATCCGGATCCATCGCGCTCAGCAATTCACCTGTGGCCTTGGCATGCTGCATGGACTTTTCCTTTCCGGCGATGCCCAGGAGCACGGTGACGGAAAGTTTAATGCCCGCTTCTTTCACCTTTCTGCCCATCTCAATGCAGGTCTTTGCGTCCGACCCCTTGTTGATTTTCTTGCGGAGCTCGTCATCTCCAGTCTCGACGCCATAATAGAAGATTCCCAACTTGTTTTTCCGCAGCTCCGTGAGTTCATCAAGGGTTTTCATCTTGATGCTCTTCGTGTTGGCGTAAGCCCCAATCCGCTTCACCCATGGCAAGTGTTCATTGATCCTGTCCAGAATCCACATCAGGCGCTTTTGCGGAATAATCAGGGCATCGCCGTCCATCAAGAAAACCTTGTCCTGCCGTTTCATGTACTTGGAGGCAAAAAGGATATCGCTCAGAATGATCTTGTCATCTTTTATCGTGAACCGCTTGTCCTTGTATGTCCCGCAAAAGCTGCACTTGTTGTGGCTGCACCCCAGGGTCACCTGGAGCAGGATGCTGTAAGCTTCACTTGGAGGCCTGATACACATCCCTTCATAGTGCATGCCTTCTTCTTCAAACATGGGGCAAAATCTCCTTGAACTCAAATAATGACAAATATAGGTCGGTCCGAAGGAAAGTCAAACATTACCCTGCAGGAGGAAACGCACAGAGAAAAATTCCCTAATCCCGGGGCTCGGCACGCACCTCCAGGATCACGTGGCCCCATCCGCCGCAGGCGTGCCCCACGTCAAAGCACCCTGTTCGGTTGAACATGATTTCATTGGGGTCCCTCCCGTTCATGAGATTTTCGAAAAAGGCATTGATCAGGACGGTCAGATTGGGCATGAGAAACAGACAGACCCGCTCCGGCGCTTGCCGGGTCAGCAGATTGCCCGTGGAGTCAAAATACATTTTCTGCCCCTTGACGTGGCCCGAGTGGCAGCCCTTTGACTCGACCACTTCCGCCACGAGTTTGTATTGTGCGGCCTGGACGGCGTTTTCAAAGAGCCGGCTGTATTTGGGGTTTTTCTCGATGACCGCGAATTCCTCGTCGTCGAGAGCCAACCTTTTCCGAATAACCCTGGCGAGCTGTTCTTTGTCCACAACACTTCTCCTTTCAAATGTGAATGCCGGGTTCCGCCGTTCCACCCCCAGCGGCCCGGGGGCAGCCCCCGGCCCAAAGAAAATCGGGTCTTTCCCTTGAAACAGGAAGGCAAATAATATATGGTTTTAAGTTGCTTAT